>JABHYP010000569.1 GCA_018656855.1 Candidatus Latescibacterota bacterium
ACCGCGCTATAACCTTCCAGCGAAGCCCTTGCCGAGTGTATCTTCCCCAACCCCGGATTCACAGTGTACATTATGTCGGTTGATCCCCCACTGCTGTGGATGCAAGATGCAATTTTATCGAGGATTGCTCTTTTAGCTTTATCTATGCCGACATTTGGATTTGCGATAATGAGAATTCTCATAGAATAACCAGCTGAAGTCTTTCTGAAATTTGTTAAAAATAAATGTTCATCAGTATTTCATATACGCTTTTATAAACCAGCATTCCATCTGGCTTTAAATATAAATGCTGAAACTAAAATAGCACAATTTAGAACCATAGTCAACTGGAACAATGGTAAATACCATCATATTCTCTTTGATTTTTCCGTATGGTTTTTTTATATTTAGAGTCTTGTGTGTCTGTATCACTTTACAGCATAATCTTTCGCTTCAAAATTATTATTAAATTACCATGCCAGGGCATGCAAACTATTCTTGTTGAATATATATTGTTTTGTAATATTATGCTAATTTATATATGACTCAGATTTTTATTAGACTAATGTAATCGTACATTTTAAAATCATGTAAGGAGGAAGTATAATGGCAAGTACATTTTCATTTAAGTCTGCTAATGAAACGAAGTATGATATCGTTTCGCTCGGCGAAGTGATGATGCGTATCGATCCCGGCGATGTACCGACAGCGCGTGCCCGACTCGCGCGGATCTGGCATGGAGGCGGCGAAACCAATGTTGCCGAAGGGCTCGCTTACGTTTTCAAGATGAGGGGCGCTGTAGTGACTGCTCTTGTCGATGACGGTATCGGCCATAACATCGAGGCTCAGCTTAATGAAGCAGGAGTTGATACTTCAAATATTATCTGGTTCAACACCAAGGGCAAGGGGGATTTTGCCACCGATGCCAAGGGTTCGCTTCATAACGGCATCAATTTCACATGGAAAGGCAAAGGCGTGCTTCCCTCTATGACCGAGTATTACCGTGCACACTCAGCCGCAACTGCCCTCAAACCCGGTGATTTTGACTGGGATGCCCTGTTCTCGCAGGGTGTGAGATGGTTCCATACCGGTGGTATCTTTACACTCATCGGCCCTCAAACTGCCGGTTTTGCGCTTGAGGCAATGAAGAGCGCCGGTAAACACGGCACTTTCCGTTCCTTTGACCTGAACTACCGCTCCAAGGTAGAACCCAATAAAGAAAAAGCTCGTGAAATCAACCGTAAAATCGTTTCCGAGACAGAATTCCTCGTCGGAAACCAGGGAGACTTTTCCGATGCTCTCGGCTATGATACCCGCAAGGTTGGCAAGGACGAACCAATGGAAGTCTTTATGGCCGCTTACACCGACACGCTTCGCGCGGTTTCAAAAGACTTTCCTAATCTCAAGATCATCGGCACACAGTTAAGAAGCGCACTTTCCGCCGATCTCATCAACTGGGGCGCTGTTCTTTATGATGTTGCCGAAGATACCATCTACCAGGCTGTAGTCCGCGAGCGTGTTGAGATTGCCGACCGTACAGGCGGAGGCGATTCGTTCTGCAACGGTGTTGCGGCATCGCTCATGATGGGAAAGACAACCGAAGAAGCTGTCGATTATGGCGCTGCCCACGGCGCAATCGTCCAGGAATTCCCGGGCGACACAACCATGGCTACTCTCGCAATGATCGAAAAAGAGATCAACCGCGCTAAAACCGGCGGCGGTGTGAGCGCAATGCGATAATCTATAAAAGCAAAAATATTTAAACATAACCTACACATTAACAATTGAATGGAGACAGGCATTATGGCAGAATGGACATATGACAGGAAACGTGTTGCAGCGGCGATGCGCAAGAGCGGCGTGGTCGTGGTCATGAATAAGAGCCACATCCAGACTCCCGAGCATTTCGTTACCACTATGTGGGAAGTATACAAGGCAGGTTTTGTCAGTGAATGCACTTTCCGCATCGACCCCGATCTTCTGAAAGAGGGGATGCAGGAACTGACGAAACTTCGCGCGGAATCACCTCAGGATAATCCGTTCCTACTTGGTGTCGGATCTATCATTAATCCTAAAGAACTGGAAATGGCGATTGACATGGGTTTCGACATGATAGTCGCTCCGGCGAACGTCATGGGCGGATATGCCGATGGTGTTGAGTTAGTAAAAATCACTCATGCCGCAAACCGTTTCTGCGCACCGGCAATCTTCACACCGACCGAATTCGGATACTTTGTAGAGCGTGATGACGGTAACGAGCCTGACGCTGTCAAGATATTCCCCGCACGCTCCCACGGCCCCAAGGGACTTGGCGACCTTCTCGCTCCCTACGTACGTGATCGCCATAAAGACCGCATAATCATGCCTACCGGCGCAGTGGACTTCGTGACCGGCCCGGAATACATCAAGACCATCTCGAGCAGGGGATACTTCCCGGCACTCGGCATGAGCGCTCCGTTGAAAATCGTGGTCGACAGAAAAGAGCCGGGGAATGTGGATGTGATCCGTGAGTCGCTCGAAGATTTCAAGACGAAATTCGAGGCGGCAAAAAGCGCGTAAAGCTTTAATTATAAGTAATATAAAAGAGGGGCAACTGCAGAATAATTTTCATGTTGTCCCTTTTTTTTAGGCCAAACACATATATTTTTTCTTGACTACAATAAACCAGGGGTAGAGGGAAGAAGGCAGAAAACAAAGGATAAAATATTCAATATATGGGGTTAATGCAGTGTATTTGTATTCATTTATAATCGTTTTCCGAATCAGGATTTTACGATTTATGGGATTACCCGGATTTATTTCTTCATTCATGGTAATGCGTCTAATCCCGGGAATACTGGTTCAAACATTTGTGTATTCATGAATTCTTTATTAATTATTTGACAACTATAAACCTGGAACCTGAATTTTCAACCTGTTTTCATGGAAATAATAAATACACAATTCTCAATTATGAAAGAATACAACTGACTAATCCAAACTCCGGAATTTAAAAATGGGGCATTGCTTCTCTTTCGTAATAAACTCGGTCTTTCGGCCTCAAATGCTCATATCGCTCATTTTCTCAAGCATTTTTTTATTACTCTTTGTTTCCCTGACCTTTTGTATGAGAAATTCCATCGCCTCAGCAGTTCCCATCGGGTCCAACATACGCCTTAGTACCCAGAGACGGTTAAGTTCAGCATCGGTAAGTAGAAGTTCTTCCTTTCTTGTTCCTGAACGTTTGATATCCATCGCAGGGTAAATCCGACGGTTCGAGAGCTTGCGGTCGAGTACCATTTCCATATTCCCCCGCCCCTTGAACTCCTCATAAATAACATCATCCATCCGCGAACCTGTTTCGATTAGTGTTGTAGCTATAATGGTAAGACTACCACCATTCTCTATGTTGCGCGCTGCGCCGAAAAATTGTTTAGGCCATGTCATTGCATTTGCATCAATTCCACCGGAAAGTATTCTTCCGGAGTGGGGAATAAGATTGTTATGCGCACGGGCGAGGCGGGTCATTGAATCAAGAAGAATCACAACATCCTGTTGATGCTCAACAAGCCGTTTGGCTTTCTCTATGACCATTTTTGCTACCTGCACATGCCTATTCTGAGGCTCATCAAATGTTGAGGAAATCACCTCACCCTTGACAGCCCGCTGCATTTCAGTCACTTCTTCTGGACGTTCGTCAATAAGAAGAACGATAACTCTGACCTCGGGTTGATTAGTAATTATGGAATTGGCGACTTTCTGCATCAGCATTGTTTTGCCGGTAAACGGAGGGGCGACAATAAGTCCGCGCTGTCCGAATCCAATCGGGCAAAAAAGATCAATAATTCTGGTACTCACTTCAGAAGATGATATCTCAAGATTAAATTTTTTGTCGGGATGAATGGGAATCAGGTTGTCAAAAAATATCTTACCCTTGGCTAATTCAGGATTTTCGTGATTGACTGCATCGATCTTGAGAAGGGCAAAATAGCGCTCATTATCTTTCGGAGGACGTATCTGACCGGATACGGTGTCGCCTGTCTTGAGTTCAAAACGCTTTATCTGCGAATGTGATACGTAAATATCATCCGGCCCGGGCATATAATTATACGATGGTGAGCGTAAAAAGCCATATCCATCATCAAGAACTTCTAAAACCCCTTCGGCAAACAACAAGCCATTTTTCTGAGCCTGCCCTTCAAGTACTTTAAAAATTATATCTGCTTTTTTTAAACCGGTTATACTCGTCATCCCGAGACTTTTTGAATATTCGGCAAGCTCTGAAATTGTCATGTTTTTAAGCTCTGCAATGTC
The DNA here is from genome assembly GCA_018656855.1 of Candidatus Latescibacterota bacterium. Classification (GTDB taxonomy): domain Bacteria; phylum Latescibacterota; class Latescibacteria; order Latescibacterales; family Latescibacteraceae; genus JABHYP01. The sequence goes on from JABHYP010000569.1 coordinate 4,273, forward strand.
CATATTACTACATTCCTTATCTTTATAGATTTTGAAGGGATTTAATAGTCGTAAAAAAGAAATATATACATCGAATTACATTCAGCATTTCTTAAACAGGTTAGATTTTATTTGAAGTTTTATACATAAATTCGCGGAAAATTAATGTGGATATATAATCAGATAACCATTCATGGTAAAAAAAACGAATTAAAATTTCAGACAAAAGAGGGAATTATTCCAAATACCTTTAAAAACTAAAGCTTCCATGGAAAAATCACACAGTGCAATCTACACAGGAAGAAGTACAAACTATTAAGTGATTAAAAAACAGATTCCAATTCGAGGCAGTTTTTATTAATTGAGTGCAAAGAATATAGTGTTTAATATGAATTTGTCAAGTAAAAAATATTATTTCGTATTTTTTGAAACCACGAATTGCACTGCTAAATTCAGTTTCCCACTTAACATCAGTAAAATTCTATAAATATTCCAGGGAAGAGTTTATGCTATACTACAATGGAGGTTATTATGAAAGTAAGTAACACTTGTCGCGGTAAAAAGGCACATCATCCGGATAAGATAAAGAGCTATTGTCAAACCGGCTGAACAACATTGAAGGACAGGTTAGGGACATCAATAAAATGATAAAATAAGGAAGGAAAGTTCCAATGGACAAGACAGAATCAATTAATATCACCGGTATGGCATGTGTATCATGTGCTCATAAAAAATCGATAAGGCATTGAACAAAATCGACGGTGTATTCTCGACGATTTTCATAAAACTTCGTAAAAACTGTTTTTCTGGTTTATAGACTTTATTTCTGAATTCTTGTGAAAAGGAAAGTGCTGGATGATAAGGAATATTTCCTTAATTTTATTGACTATTTTATACTTTTACGATACTATGTACTTATCTGCAATTAACATTGAATAAAAGATAACTGGCGGATTTCTTGTTACTAACCCAGTAATATTAATCAGGAGGAATACATGTCCAACCATAATTCTATTGATGAAATTCTGGATTTTGCAATCGAAAAAGAGGAGGAGGCTTTTCAATTTTACACTCAACTTGCATCCTCAATGAAAAGACCTTCCATGCAGGGGATTTTTCACGACTTTGCAAGCGAGGAAAAGCTGCATAAAGAAAAGCTCGAAGCTCTGAAAAAAGAAAACCTCTCAATACCGGAATCAGAAAAGGTCATTGACCTTAAAATATCCGATTATCTCGTGGATGCCGAGACCGGCCCCGAAATGGATTACCAGCAGGCGCTTATCGTCGCCATGAAAAAAGAAAAGTCGGCGTATAAACTCTATATAGATTTAGCGGACAAGACTCAGGACGAAAATGTAGGTAAAATGTTTCTTTTTCTCGCACATGAAGAGGCCAAACACAAACTCCGAATCGAAATAGAATATGACGATTACATTTTGAAAGAAAACTGAGCCGGATATACTGTCAATAATACAAATCTTATCATGAGGAATATTTAATGGAAGAAAAACATATTTATATCCCGAATATAAGCTGCGGACACTGCATATCAACAATTAAGCGGGAACTGAGCGAAATTGAGGGTGTAAGAGCCGTGGATGGCGATCCCGCAGCAAAAATTGTAACCATACAGTGGAACGCTCCTGCAAACTGGGAGTCGATCCTAAAAACACTCGATGAAATCGGATATTCGCCGGAAGAGAAATGAATAACGAGACGATACAAAGAGTTGAACTGCCTGTTATCGGGATGACATGCGCAAACTGCGCTACAGCTGTCGAGAGAACGCTATCCAAAAAGGTGCCGGGTGTTGTTTCAGCGAATGTAAATTTTGCTGCGGAGTCTTGCAGTGTTGTTTACGACAGTACCGCCACTGATCTTGAAACAATCGCCGACGCTGTCGATAAGGCAGGGTATAAACTCGTAATACCCCGCAAGAACGGCGACGTAAAAGATGATGAGCAGGCTGCCAGAGAAAAGGAAATTAAAATTGAAAAAAGAAGCTTACTGGTCGGCATTATCTTCACCCTGCCACTTTTTATTCTCAGTATGTCGCGCGATTTTTCAATTCTCGGCGCATGGGCACACAGTTTCTGGGTCAACTGGCTGTTTTTTGCCCTGGCAACACCGGTTCAGTTTTACACCGGGTGGGGATATTATACCGGCGGTATAAAAAGCCTCAGGAATAAAAGCGCCAATATGGATGTACTGGTTGCTCTCGGCTCAACGACAGCGTATGCCTACTCAACGGCGGTGCTCCTATTGCCCGGTATAGGCAACCATGTTTACTTTGAAACATCTGCGGTAATCATTACTCTCATAAAGCTCGGCAAGCTTCTCGAAGCAAAATCTAAAGGACAGGCGTCGCTGGCAATAAGAAAACTGATGGACATCGCTCCAAAAACAGCCCGTATTGAACGCAACGGCGAAGAAAAAGACATCCCGGCAAACCTCGTCAAACCGGAAGACATTGTGGTTATCCGCCCCGGCGAAAGGATACCAGTGGACGGAGTAATTGTTTCCGGCTGGTCAAGCATAGACGAGAGTATGATGACC
>JABHYP010000570.1 GCA_018656855.1 Candidatus Latescibacterota bacterium
CTGTATCAACGACGACACTGCCAATAAAACCTATTCCATTTTTTTCAGACATGAGCCTCTTTTTTACTATAATTCAAATTCCAGATTCCAGATTCCAGATTCCAGATTCCAATATGTTACTAACTTACTGAACTCCTTTTTCATGTTTTGCGAATTTTTGAGGCTATTTCTTCTTTTACCTCGATTACACCCCTTTGATGATTCTTGAAACTACCCGGCTGACAATATCCGTTATTTCATCGTTTGATAGCGGGGATGTTTTTTTCTGGCATGAGGATGCAGGTTTTGGCTCGGGCGAAGATTCGCAGACAGAGCACGTTACGCAGGAGCCGCCGGTCGGGCATATATTTCCGGGCAGCGAGCATGCCTGTGCGCTTCCGAAAACCTCCATCCGTCCCCTTACAACATTCCTGATTGTATTTTTCGCTTCCTTGAGCAAATCCGGAATCAGTGTATCGCCGGAGGTTTCGAGCAGTTCTTTCATCCTGTCGGTTGCCATCTTACTCAATTCTGTAAAGAAATTGATTTTCCTGATACCGCATTTTACCGCCTGCCTGAAATCATCATCGGATATCCCGGAACCGCCGTGCAGAACAAGAGGGATACCGGTCAGGCGTTTCAATTCCGAAATCAGTTCAAAATCAAGTTCCGGCTCACCCTCATAAAAACCATGAACGTTTCCGACAGATACCGCAAGCGCGTCAATGCCGGTTTCAGCAACGAATCTTTCAGCTTCTTCAGGGTTGGTGAAAAATTCTTTTCTGGCTCTGGCAGTTTTTCTTCCTCCCTCTGCGCCGCCAACCTGACCAATTTCAGCTTCCACACTCACCCCTACAGAATGGGCCATTTTCACAACAAGCCTCGTTTCCTCGATGTTCTGTTCAAGAGGTTTTTTTGACGCGTCATACATTACGGAGGAAAATCCGCATCTCAAAGCCCGGACGACTGTTTCAAATGACATCCCGTGATCGAGGTTCAGGACTACAGGCACACGGGCGTTTTCCGCCATATATTTTATTGCCGGTGTTATCTGTTCGATATAGACATAAGAAAAGTGAACTTCAGCAATATTAATAATGACAGGAGAATGTACAGTTTCCGCTGCCTCAAGAATTCCGTTGAGGAACTCCAGGTTGATAACATTGAATGCTCCGATAGCATACGAATGCTTTTCAGCATGGTCAAGAAGTTCAATTGTATTCACCAAACCCATAGTTTTCTCCGGGAAATATTCATATTCTTTTTAAAAAATAAGAAAAAAGCTATTAAATTAAAAGCACAATAACCGAATTTCAAAATAAAAAATATTTTATATCTATAACTTAATTTCGGTGAATATATATATGAAATGCTTATTCCAAAGTAGTCTTTCAATATTAAGATGAAACTTCTTTGAATAATTTGTGTAAGTTTTTTATTTCAATTTCTGACCTCTTTATTTCGCCTTATTATAGTGAATATAAAGGTTTTTTCATCATTTTCTAATAGTAGCGAACTGATATATGATACTATATTACAGAAACAAGAGATATTTTTAAACTAAATTGTGTGACTGTTAGTCTAATACGCAAAACAACCTTTTAAAAAGGAGACAAAGCCATGAGAAAAAACCTGCTTTCCAGCCTGATACTTGCCATGATACTGGCCTTAATGTTTTCTTCAAATGTCTTTTCACAACAGCGGTCGCCCCGGCGGCAAAGGCTCAGCCCCGAACAGATGAAAGAGCGTATCAGCAAGAATCTCGAAGATATTGATAAGGCGCTCGACCTGACAGATGAGCAAAAAACACAGTTGGAAGCACTTTTTAATCAGGATTTACCCCGCGAACCAGCTTCACAATCGCAATCACGCAGTGAACGCATGGCAAATTTCCGTGCGTCACGTCAGCAGCGCGGGAGAAGAGGAGAAGAGATTCAAAAAATACTAACTCCCGAGCAGTACAAAAAATACCAGAATCTCCAACAGAATCAGCGTATTGACTCTCGCCTCGACATGCTTGTCAAAGGGCTTGAGCTTACAGATGAGCAGAAAACCAAAATCAGGGGAATCCTCGAGAGAAACGATGAAATGATGCGGGAACTTATGAGCCAAAGCTCTGATGACAGAAATGAACGCTTTTCAGCGATGCGTACAATGCGTGAAAAAACCGACAAAGCCATCGAAGATGTATTAACCGAGAGCCAGGCGAAAAAATACCGCGACATGCAGGAACAGCAAAGGAGCAGAATGAGGCGGCCAAGGGAATAGGCTCTTAGTCAGTAGAATAATTTAATAAAACATTATCCGGGAGCCGGAAGAATCTGTTATGATGCCTCGAGGCGTAAAGACAGTTTTTCCGGCTTCTTTCTTCTTAAGTTTCCATATTTTCTCTTGCTTACTCCCGGACATTCCACTATTTTTTAGGAGAAATATTTATCGAAGTAAATATTTTAGCACTTTCTCTTTCCTCGCACTGGGAGCGGCAAAGTGTACCGGTTATCGAAATTGTGGACAATCGCACTATATGAAGCGAAATCAATAATAAGAAGCAAATTGTTCATAATTTTTTCTTTTCTGTGAATTTCTATCCTTA
>JABHYP010000571.1 GCA_018656855.1 Candidatus Latescibacterota bacterium
AATTATGTGTTTTTTTATAATATCCAGCATGTTTCCTGGATCGAGCCATGTCCGGGCGCAGGAAAATTCTGGCGAAAGCGGCAGTGATATAATCAGGAAGCTCAGGGAAAAATTTGAAAAATCGAAAAGAGAAGTTGAGGAAGGCGAAAAAAAGCTCAAAGAAAAGGAGCAGCAAAGAAAAAAGGTCATGAAGGAACTGGACAATACTGAAAAGGGAATTGAAAGGCTTCAGGGCACAATCCGCAAAATATCAAACGAAGAAAAACATCTTAACAGAGAGATACAGGCTTCCCGGAAACGCCTCGAAGAAACCTCTCAGGACATGAAAACCCACTCCGGCGAATATGCCCGGCAACTTCGAGCGATGTACAGGCGGCAGAATGTTTCAGCGCTGGAAATGTTTTTTACTTCCGGCTCGGTTTCATCTATGCTTCGCGGCTTTAAGATGTTTGCAACCGTAGCAAAGAATGATGTGGAGCTGTTACAAAACCTGCGAGAAAAAATACAAATCACCGAAAAGGACATGAAAGTAATAACAAGGGCACGTGATGCCCAGCAAGTACTGGGAAAAAAGAGAAAACGCGAGCAATTGTCGCTTGCGAAAACAAATAAATCAAGAAAAAATCTTATTGAGGAAATAAAAAAAGATGAAGAACTCTGGAAAGAGCGTATTGAGAAGTATGAAAGAGAAATGAAATTGACAAGAGTAGAGATGGATAAACGCATTAAACAACTTGATAAAGAAGTAAAAGAAATAAAAATATCCGATACCCTCAAGAATTATAATTTCGCTGTCCGAAAGGGTAAACTACCCTGGCCGGTAAAGGGTAAGATTGTAGGTCGTTTTGGGATTATTACCGATCCTAAAACGAAGACGAAAACCACAAACCGCGGTGTCGAGATAGAGACAAAACATGGCGAGGTGGTGTCTGCAATCGGATCAGGCATTGTTGTGATGACACAGTATTATAGAGGTTACGGCAACTTTGTCATGATTTACCATCCTCATGAGCCAAATAAATTCTATACTATCTACGCACACCTTTCAGATATTCTTGTAAATAACGGTATTGAGGTCGGGGAAGGTGAGATTATCGGACTTGCCGGAAGTACAGGGCTGATAAGCGACGATAAAGCACAGCTACTGCTGGAAGTATTGAACGGGAAAAATCCTGAAAATCCGCTTTCCTGGTTGAGAAAAAACTAAAGACAGCCTGAACAGTGAGTTCCGGATTTTTTCTATTATGGTAATCTCTTAAAAAAGTTTCTGACTATTATTAGAACAATATATTTAACTTATTGAAGGAGAAGATTATGGAAAAATCAAACCGCAGGAGTTTTTTGAAGAATGCCGCTATTGCCGGTACTGCTGCAGGTATGAGTCTCACTACCGCTGGATTTTTCCCCGGAAGAATATATTCTGAGGAAAACTCAGATTTTAATAGAGTATTCTATCGCGATCTTGGCTCTACAGGTTACAAAGTAAGCGAAATAGGCTTCGGAGCGATGAATATGAGGGATCCCGAATTAGTACATGCGGCTATAGATAAAGGAATCAACTATATCGATACGGCACATGGATATATGAAAGGAGTAAACGAGGAGATAATCGGCAGGGTAATGAAAACCAAGAGGAATAAAGTATTTCTTACAACTAAAATTCATCCAAGAGATACTTATCAAGAAAATGTTGATATGCTTGATAAATCCTTAAAAAGACTCCAGACCGACCATGTTGATTTGTTGCTTCTCCATAACGAGAGTGACAAGAAACAGATTCTGAGAAATGACTTTATGAAATTTTTTGATGATGCTCGAAAAAAAGGACAAACCCGCCATATTGGTGTTTCCACTCACAATCCGGCTGAAATCCTTGACGCTTCAGTGGAAAGCAGGTTCTGGGAAGCTGTGTTAATCGCATACAATTATCTCTCACCCCCTGATGTAGATGCATCTATCAAAAAAGCACGTGAAGCCGGCCTTGCCATTATTGGAATGAAAAATCTGCGAACAACAAGGCCCAGAAGACCAATCCCGGATATTCGTAAAGATAAATCGGGCAAAACAACAATTCAGCAGGCACTGATTAAATGGGTGCTCCAGAATCCTTATATTGACACGACAATACCGGGAATGACATCATTTGAACATCTTGCAGATGACGTTGCAGTTATGGGAATGGAGTTGTCAATTGACGAGCGACACGCAATAAAACAATATGATGAGAATACAAAGGGGCGTTACTGCTCCGGCGTTGTCGGATGCAACGGTTGTAAGAACAAATGTCCCAACGGTGTCGAAATTAATGAAATAAATCGTTGTATAAACTATGCATACGGTTATGGAGATATTGAATTGGCCCGGGAAAATTATAGTGAACTTTCCCGCTTAAACCGAGTTGAAATGTGTGCGGATTGTGAAGAATGTGTTGTGAAATGCGTTAATGGGCTTAATCTTACTGAGAATATACAAAGAGCCAGAGAGCTATTCGCATAAATGCTACGAAAGCCACAAAATCCTGAGATGCTTTACCGCATTGTCAAGTCCCTTATCGGGTGATTCAAGATGCATGCTTTAGACACAAAACCAAGTAATAGCATGGTTTATTGTTAATTCTTTTTGGAGCTTTCATTTGCTACCGAAGTTTTTATAAACTTAATTACCCTCAATTAAAAAGCCCCTGCAAAACAGGGGCCTTTTAATTCAATATATGTAGGATTAATTATAATGGTTTCACATTGTTAGCAACCGGACCTTTTTGACCCTGCCCCACTTCATATTCAACTTCCTGGTCTTCATGAAGATTGCGAAAACCCTCAACCATAATGCTTGTGTGATGGACAAACAAGTCATCACTGCCGTCATCGGGTGTAATGAAACCATACCCCTTTTGTTCATTGAACCACTTCACTTTTCCTGTCGACATAATACTCCTTTACTGCGAGGCTCACTTCTGTGAAAAACCTCAAAAAAATCCCTATCACAATAATGAAAATGTACTCCGAGGGATTAAAAAGTACACTTTCTCACACTTATTTTCATAATATATTATCAATTTATTAGAAAGTCAATAATAATTTTTAATGTAAAATGCAAATACCCGTTTTTTTAAAGAGAGTTAACTGTGATTCTTAATTTGAGTGATATACTATTTGTTGAATCCTTTTTGTACTTTGCAACAATATATTAATCAAGAAAAACAGCATGTAATAGGCGGGCCCTGTAATTTCTTTGAGCTTCAATCGAACGAAAAAGAGTACATACAGAAGAACTATCCCCAAAATCCATCCGGATATCTAACAGGATCGGGAGTTGATTGGACAGTATACTCATCCTCTAGTTCTGTAAGTTTGACCATCCTTCCGTCTAACTCTAAATGTGATTTAAATCCGGCAAGAAATGCAGCGGTTTTTTCTAAAATATGTTCATGGGACTGAGACATAGTCCCTCTTTCGATTATTCTTTGAAACTCATGCATCGGGGGCGTAAGGTAATACTCATATCTCTGCTGAGAATGCTGTTCTCCCTCTCCGCTTTTAAGATACCAGAGACTTTGCTCAAATGTACCTTTATCGAGAATCACTTTTACCCATGCATTGGAGTCATGATCGCTTGTGTTATGAAGCGAGGCGTAAAATGGCGGGCTCTCGCCACGTGCCTTGAATTTTATCGTCCATACATCTGTACCGCGTTCAAATATACTTTTCACAGTCCGATTCACAGAAACACTTTCTATACCGACGCCAATCATTGCCAGTGTCAGCCACAATCCGTGTACATCATGGGTAATTTCATTTGAATAATTGAATGCGGTCACTGCCCTTATTCCCGGACCCCATTCTTCTACCTTTCTGCGCATCGCAAAGACTTCTTTTGTATACTCATAACTGGACATGGTCATAAATGGAGTACCGTACTTTTTTGATGTTTCAATAATTCTTTTCGCTCGTCCGACGCTTGTTGTAAATGGTCTGTTAAAAAGAACCGGGACACCAGCCTTGAGGTATGGTTCAGAAAGTTCAGGGAAATAATCACCATTACGTACGTCGGAAATAATTACACCGTCAACTTTGTCAACCATATCATCATACTTCTTAACCGGTTTTGTCCCAAATTCCTCACAAAATGTTCTCACTCTCTCGGGATCAATATCCCATATATGAGAGAGTACCATGCCAGTCATCCGTGTGTGAATAAATCCGTCTTTATATGGTTTGCGATTAATCATAGGCGCCCACGCATTTGGCAAATGATGATGAACAGGATGGCATGTGAGCACGCCTATTTTCAGCAGCTTTTCAGGACTTGGCAATTCTTTTTCTTTTCTTGCGGCATGCGAAATATCAGGATGTTCCGCGAGAACAGCTCCTGCCGCAATAGAAGCCGCGCCTAAAAATTCTCTCCGAGTAACCTGCATTATATAAGTCTCCTTTTAAGTAGTGTGCTTCAAATTACAAAACCTGGCGAAAGTACATTTTTTACACAATATTGATGAATGGATGATAATCTTCATGAATGTTTTATACAAGCTTATTCTCTTTTGAGAAATGGCCTTTTCATCTGAAAAATCACTGCGGGAGTAGAATGAGAAAATAAATTACCCTTCAGAGGCAAATCATACTTGAGGTAATATTAGCAAAAGCAATATCAACTGTACTTCTTTATGTCCCTTTTTATATCCTGTCTTTGTATTCAATTCCACGTTTTGCCAGTTGAATAATGTCTTTGCTCTCTAAAACCTGCCTGTCAACTCCATACAACACAGCATTGATCAAGGCCTGACCTACTTCTTCTGTGTTTGAAATATATTTTGGGAATATGAACCTTAATAGAGGGTAGAATGGCCCCATTATTTTATACATATTGTATGATGGTTTAATTCCTTTTTTGGGGTGGACAAACGCTAGCCGGAAAAGGTAGAGATTTTTGAAGGGGAACAATTTTAGCGAGTTTTCGGCTTTACCTTTCACTCTTGCCCACATCATGCGGCTTTTTCCGGTTTCATCAGTGCCTGCTCCTGATATAAAGCAAAAAGTCATATCCGGATTATTGTCAGAAAGAACCTCAGCAGCTTTTACGACATAATCATGTGTAATGAGATGATAATCCTGTTCTGTCATCCCGGAGGATGGAACACCAAGGCAGAAGAAGCAAGCGTTAAAACCCGAAAGTTTTTCTTCAATGGTGGAGTAGTTTAAAAAGTCAGTGTGAATGATCTCATTTAATTTTGGATGCTCAACTCCACAGCTTCTTCTGCCAATAGACAGTATTTTACTGACATTCGGGTGCTCGAGGCATTCCAATAATACGCCTTTTCCAATCATTCCCGAAGCGCCCAATAGTATTGCGTTTATTGTCATATTTCTCCTTCAGAGATATTTCGTAGGTAGCATGGATACGGATTTCTCTGGAGTACTCTTGCACTTCGTGGCTTTCTCTTGTTCTTTGGGCAAGCAAAGAACGGGAATAAAAAGAGTTTATTAGTTTCTATCACATACTATAATCATACTTTACTTTGCTCGTGCAAAGAAAGTACCAAAGAAAGCACGCCCTGTGAAAAGCCATATTCCTCGTTCGCTTCAGTTTTTTCGGGAATTGCAGAACTCACGAAACTCCGTTCCGCTCAGACAGACTGCAATTTTTCATCCGAAAAATTCTCCCGAACGCGGGGCTTTTCAACGGGGATTTGAATGAATAGTACATAATCCTGATATTGCGTACTTATTTTGCCGGACAGTTCTGTATCAATATATTAAATTGGGTTCACTATCCGGCTAAGTCAATGCTTTATTTACCGGAGCAAAAGAAACGATTTGCGAAGCATTAAAATTGCAATTAAAACACATCATTTTTGACACCAAGCGTAACACTATCTTTGGTTTCAGATGTAACCAGTACGCTATTTTCATCGTCCCTGAACTCTAAAATATCACCCGGTTGGCAGTCGAGCGCCACGCAAATCGCATCGAGTGTCGTAAAGCGTACCGCCCGCGCCTTGCCGGTTTTCAGGATCGAAAGGTTCGACAGGGTTATATTCACTCTCTTGGCTAGCTCGTTCAGGGACATTTTACGGCGGGCCATCATGACATCGAGATTAACAATGATACTCATGATTCCCTCCTCAAACGGTTAACTGCTGTTCTTCATATACTTTCGAAATATCTTTAAATGCCTTGATACCTAAAAATGTAATTACGCCAATAACAGTCCACGGCATGACATAGCCAAGCAGAAAAATTCTTATCCATTCTATATGAGGATCTACTTGATAATACAATGAAGATTGAATCGATATAGGGCAGACAACAATATATGCAAGCGACAAAGCTGCCATCTTAATCTTTTTTACGTTATCATGGACGAAAAACCGTCCGGCAATACTGCTTTGCAGCATCTTTTTGATGTAATAAGTAAACACAATCATTGCAGCGTAACCGAGGTGCATAAATCCAAGAGAAAAATAATATTGAACTGAAGTGACAGAGTCATTTCTAAAAGTTGGCATAAATCCTTGATAATACGGGAATACAAGTTCTTTACCAGCAAACAGGTATTCTATAAACGGGTAAAGAATAAAATACAGAACAAAAAGACTAAAAGTTACCCAGGCAACGTGCACAATGACACTCAAGCCTTTTCTGGCTATAGGCGCATGATCAATTGTTTCCCGGCTTTCCATATCTCCTCCTTTTTGAAGTGTGAATTTTCCTGAAATATAGCATATAATTATTAAATGTCAAATAATATTTATTGATAATCAATATATATTTTTTAAATTGATAAATATAGAGGAGGGCGAAACGTGGCAATCACCAAATGGAAATCAACTGGCAATGTATTGAAAAACGTCTCAAAGAACCCTTTCAGCGCAAGTGATAAGTTAGTAATGTGATGTTCGTCGAAAAAGTAGTCACAACCCGTTTTTCAGGCAAAAAAAGAAGGATTTTATACATAACTTAAATCCTTCAATAACAAAATATTATCTTGGTGGGGTAAAGTGAAAGATTTGCGAACTATTCATGTCACTTTTCAAAAGATTTATTGGAGCAGATCGGGATCGAACCGACGACCTCCTGACAGCCAGTAAAGTGATTATAAGTTTTGCGCCCGTCTGCGTTACCAAATAATATGAATAATATCAGCCGCTTCCGGTTTACCTTCCACTTCAATAATGATCCCATCGGGAGTGTTCAAAACATAGCCCCCAAGCCTGTGGCGTTTTGCAGGGCTATGCACAAACGGACGAAATCCGGCTCTCTGGACGATTTCTGTCACTTCTATATTTTCGACACAAAAGTAATATATAGCTGAATATAATTTTATTAATTTTCCAAATTTATCATAAAAATTACTGGTAGAAACTTTTTTTCTGATTTTATAATTTTGATTTCTGAATTCTTATGGAAGGTGAAAACTGACGGAAAAAGGCTTGAGAGTTGCCGTTTCCTCTTGGAAACCATCGTTCTTTTTTTTATATTATTTAATTAGCACATTTTACATATCGAAAGAAAGGTGGTTATAAACAAATGACCCGATTAGAGAGGGCGCTCAAAAGGGGTAAAGTCACAGAAGAAATCAATCTGCTCGCCCGGTACGAACATACAATCCCTGAAACCATTCTCAACAACGTTATCAGCGGCGAAATTGCTGTCTGCAAGAGTGATGTGAGAAATATCAAGCCTGTAGCCATCGGTAAAGGGCTGAGAATAAAGGTCAATGCCAATATCGGAACATCATCCGATGCTTCCTCGATTGAGGAAGAGGTTGAGAAAGCTCACACCGCTATCGAATACGGCGCAGACATGATTATGGACCTTTCAACGGGCGGAGATATTCCCGAAATAAGGAAGCGTATCTTAGATTCTGTTGATGTCCCGGTAGGAACGGTGCCGATTTATGAAACCGCCCTATGGGCTGCAAAAAACAGTAAGGGTATGGTTCACATGACATCCGATGATATATTCCGTGTAATTGACGAGCAGCTTGCACAGGGTGTTGATTTTATAACTGTACACTGTGGCGTAACACAAGCCGTGGTGGAACGGTTGATTGAACAGGGAAGGCTTACCGATATAGTCTCGCGTGGCGGGGCGTTTATTGTCGAATGGATGCTCTACAATAAAAAGGAAAATCCCCTCTATGTCGAATTCGACCGTCTGCTTGAAATAGCAAAAAAATACGATGCCACGCTGTCGCTCGGCGACGGTATAAGACCGGGCTGCCTCGCAGACGCCACTGACCGTGCACAGATAAGTGAGCTGATTGTCCTCGGCGAACTTGTTGACCGTTCACAGAGCGCCGGTGTTCAGGTTATTGTCGAGGGGCCGGGACATGTGCCGATAAACCAGATCGAAACCAACATCAAGATCATGAAGGACCTGTGTAACAATGCGCCGTTCTATGTTCTCGGCCCGCTTGTCACCGATGGGTCTGCCGGTTATGATCATATAACTGCGGCTATCGGCGGAGCGGTTGCCGGTATGAGTGGTGCTGATTTTATCTGCTATGTCACACCTGCCGAGCACCTGTGCCTGCCCTCGAAGGAGGATGTCAAACTGGGAGTAATCGCCGCTCGCATTGCTGCACATGCCGCGGATATTGCCCGGGGCTGGACCGGAGCGCGTGAATGGGACGATAATATGAGCGAGGCCCGAAAGAACCTTGACTGGGAGAAAATGTACGAGCTTAATATTGACCCGGAACACGCCCGAAAACTCCGTTCCGCAAACCTCCCTAATGACGACAAACTCTGTACCATGTGCGGAGAATTCTGCGCCGTAAATAAAATCGGTAATATTCTTGGCGTAACGAGAAAAGAATAATGGGAGCCATGCAATCATGCGTGTCGCCAAAAGCAGCTCTTGTTACCCTCGGCTGCCCGATGAACCAGGTTGATTCAGAGCGTATTATCGGAGGACTTGTATCACTTGGATTCGAAATCGTCCCCGAAGAGGAGGCGGATATCGTTGTTGTGAATACATGCGGATTTATCGAGGATGCGCGTGAAGAGTCAATCAATACGATCCTTTCTGTCGCCAAACTGAAAGAGACGGGGACTCTCAAGTCGCTTGTGGTCGCCGGGGGTCTTGCGGAACGTTATCGCTCCGACCTCGAAAGCGAACTCACCGAAACCGATGCTGTTGTGGGTCTCAAAGACAGGGGACGCATTCCCATGCTGTGCAGGGAACTCCTCGCCTGCGGCCAAACTGGGAAAACCGGTTATCATCGAGTTGTCACCGGCCCTCCTCACACAGCGTACCTCAAGATAGCCGAGGGATGCGACAATCGCTGCTCATACTGCGCCATCCCAATGATTCGCGGCCCATACAGGAGTACACCTCAAGCGGAGATTCTCCGGGAAGCTGAAGAACTTGCTTCCGCCGGTGTCCGGGAGCTTATTCTTATCGCTCAGGATACAACAAATTACGGCTGTGACCTTGACGGCTGCTCTTTGCCCGGCCTGCTCCGGCGCCTGTCCGGCATCGATGCCTTTAAGTGGATACGGCTCATGTATGCCCACCCGGCACATTTTTCCGATGAATTGATCGAAACAATAGCGGCGCTGCCACATGTGATCCCTTATGTGGACTTGCCTGTTCAGCATATTTCTTCTAAAGTTCTGAAGCGAATGGGGAGAGCCACTCCTCCTGATAGTATATACTCTCTTATCGACCGGCTCAGGGAGAAAATAGAGGGTGTTGTGCTCAGGACAGCGCTTATAGTGGGATTTCCGGGCGAAACGGATGAGGATTTTCGTGAGCTTCTTGATTTTATTTCGTATGTGCGGTTTGAGCGGCTCGGCGCGTTTGTGTATTCTCATGAGGAGGGAACAAGTGCCAGCGCTCTAATAAACAGCATCCCGGCTAAAGTGGCACGAAAACGCCATGAAACACTCATGGAAACGCAGTCACAAATTTCAGCGGAATTTCATCACTCTCTCATCGGCAGAGAACTGGAAATGATAATAGATACTGCAGATGACGGAAACGGCGTTGTAATAGGAAGAACATACATGGATGCCCCGGAGATTGATGGAAACCTAACTGGCGCCGGAAGCGTTCAAGAAGAAGATGTCTTCTGCCGTGTTCGGATAACAGGCGCTGGATTGTATGACCTTGAGGGTGATATAGTTTAATTAATATTGGAAATAAATCCTTGATTATATCGCCAGAAAAAAATATTTTCTCTCATGATAGAGCGGCGCTTGCACCGCTTGCGGGCATAACGAATTCAGTTTTCAGGCGTATATGCGCAAGTTTCGGCGCCCGTCCGGTGATGACCGAGATGGTATCTGCTGATGGACTGGTTCGCGGAAAACCGGGTGATAAAACATCACGGCTTCTGAGCTTTAATGAGTCTGAACGCCCGATTGGCTTTCAGCTTTTTGGCTCGGATCCTGCAATCATGGCGGAAGCAGTCGGGAAAGCGCTTGAACTCAAGCCCGATTTTATTGATATTAACGCCGGCTGTCCGGCAAAAAAAGTTGTTACAAAAGGAAGCGGTTCGGCTCTGCTTTTGAACCTTGACCTTCTCGAGCGTATCGTGGGGCATGT
>JABHYP010000572.1 GCA_018656855.1 Candidatus Latescibacterota bacterium
CCTGGGCTGCGCGCTGGTCGTCCCAGAAGCCGGGAGCGTCACGTTTGCCGCAAAGTTTTTTTAAATTCTCTTGTTTTTTACCTATGTCAAAGATGCCTCCTGAGTTCTTCGAGCCTGGTCTTTAATGCATCTATTGTTTCTGTTGTTGATGACATATACTACCTCCAGGTATTTAAAGCTGTAAACTTTTAGCGATTGATAGAAAAAATGGTCTTAAGTACAAAAATTCTGCTTTTTTTATTTTAAACCAAGAACATCCTGCATGTCATAAAGACCCGGTTTGGCATTACATACAAATTTCGCGGCCCTGATGACACCGAGCGAGAATACATCGCGAGAATGGGCTTTGTGAACGAGTTCGATTCTTTCGCCAATCGTACCGAAAGTAACCGTATGTTCGCCCACAACATCACCGGCTCTTAAAGAATGTATTCCTATCTCATTACGTGTCCTTTCTCCGGTAATTCCTTTTCTCCCGTACACGGCATGTTCATCGAGGGGAGTATTGAGTGTTTTCGCAATTATTTCCGAAAGGCGTTGTGCGGTACCGGAAGGAGCATCTTTTTTAAAACGGTGGTGAACCTCAGATATTTCAACATCATATTCATCACCCAGTATAGATGCTGTCTCGGCGGCAAGCTTGAAGAGAAGGTTGACACCGATACTCATATTTGGAGCCATAACGCAGGGAATACTCGAAACCAACTGGCTGAAATTTTCGCGTTCTTCAGGCTTCAGGCCTGTTGTGCCGACAACGAGAGGAGTACCTGTTTTACCGCATACAGAAGCTGTTTTCAGGACGGCGTCTGGTATGGTAAAATCAACAACAACATCCGCATGCGGAATAACATGAGAAAGATCATTCACAAGCGGTACGCCAAGTTTACCGGCTCCGATTATTTCCCCGATGTCGATACCATTCTTTGACTTATCCAGGTCGACAGCTCCCGATATTTTTATATCAGGATCATTCGAAGCAAGCGTAAGAATAATTCTTCCCATTCTTCCGAGAGCGCCGTTCATTACTAGATTCATGAATATCCTCTTAATAAAGTTTCATGTAGCAAAGGTAAAATTTCAAGATGTAACGTTTTATTAAATCCCTGATAACTTAACCGTTAATAATTCCTAAAAGTATCAGTTGCTTTTTAATAAGCGCTTTTCCTTCATCATTGGGTTCCAAGAGGGGAAGACGAACAGATCCTATATTCATTCCCGCAATATTCATGGCAGCTTTTATCGGAGATGGATTCGTTTCAGTTTTCATGAGGAGACGCATAAGAGGGAATAGTTCCGAATGAATTTCACGAGCTGTTTGAAAATCTCCGCGCAGGGAAGCACTGGTCATTTCTACCATTTTGCCGGGTGTAATATTGGAAATAACGCTGATTACTCCTTTCGCTCCCACAGACATCATAGGTAAGGTCATTGAATCATCTCCGGACAGCACTGTGAAATCATCCGGAGTCCGTACAAGAATATCGCAGATCTGATCCATGCTGCCGGAAGCTTCCTTGGCTCCTATGATGGTTGGACATTCGGCAAGTTCAACGATGGTGTCTGAGGTAGTATTGACAGCAGTACGTCCTGGGCAGTTGTAAATAATAAGTGGAATGTCGCAGCAGTCTGCAATAGTCCTATAATGTTGTATAAGACCAGCTTGAGAAGGGCGGTTATAATACGGTGTTATTAATAAAGCAGCATCTGCGCCTGATTCTATTGCGTGTTTTGTAAGATTAACAGCTTCTGTGGTATTATTGGAACCTGTGCCCGCTATTACGGGAACTCTGCCGTTTGCAGCTTCAATAACATTGTCAATAACCGTCATGTGTTCTTCATGGCTGAGTGTTGGCGACTCGCCTGTTGTACCAACGGGAATCAGACCGGAAATACCGTTTTCGATTTGAAAATCAACCATTTCAGAAAGTTTTGCTCTATCGACACGGCCATCAGAAAAAGGGGTAACTATAGCAGTAAAAGTACCCTCAAGTTTAAGCATATTTCCTCCGTTATAAAAATATCAAAAGTTGTATATATACGTTTTATATATGAAAACAGTCTGGGGTAGCCGGCCGCGATGCAATAAAAAGTGTACAAATTTATGCATTCTATGGAGGCTACTCTCTAAAAAACTCCCTGCACATACTTTCGTAAAGTAAATTATGTATGTATTTTTATTAATTTAATTTAAAAACTAATATACGCAATATGTTATCAGTGGTCAACGAAATTGATTTGTTAAGAGTAATTGTATTATTTGCGATGGGAAAAATAATTTTATTACAAAAATTTTAGTCAGAAATGGTAAATATAAAATATTTTGTATTTTTTCTATTATTTTATTATAATTTTATTTGGAAATATAATATTTGTGCCTAACTATGTTATTAATTATATTAATAAATATTCTTAGAAATGTTAATTATATCTAAACCGCTAGTTAAATTAGTGAAGAGTCAAACTGTTTATTATAAAGGACTATAATGGCTGTTTCAGATGCTACAATTGAAGTTATCGTTGATGATAACAAAATGAAGGTTACTGCAAATTATTTTCCCCCAAAGAATATTGGTAATCCATTAAGTGAAGAAGATGTTATTGCTAAACTTAGCTCAATGAAAATTAACACTGGCATAAAGCAGGATAATATCAAATCTATATGTGCAAGCGATGAAATTATGAGAAATATTATTTTAGCAGAAGGTATTCCGCCAGAA
The DNA here is from genome assembly GCA_018656855.1 of Candidatus Latescibacterota bacterium. Classification (GTDB taxonomy): domain Bacteria; phylum Latescibacterota; class Latescibacteria; order Latescibacterales; family Latescibacteraceae; genus JABHYP01. Next base: position 2,718 of record JABHYP010000572.1, read on the forward strand.
GTAGGTAAAAAGGCGCGTTTCGAATATTGCTTCGAGCTTAATAGTATTAATAAAGCAAATGTTAGAGAAGACGGTAGTGTTGATTTTCGAGACCTCGGCGAAATAAGTTCTGCAACTGAAGGAGAAGAACTGTTTCGGAGGATTCCTCCGGCGGTTGGTGAACCTGGTAAGGATGGTTTTGGAGGTGAAATACCGGGAATTCTTGGAAATGATCTGAATATAGTACTTGGTAAGGGAACAGAGATTGACGAAAAGGACACGAATCTTGTACGATCAACTCAAAATGGTGAAATTATTGTTAGGAATGGAACTGTAGAGGTAATAGACGTTCATAATATTAAAGGGGATGTTGATTATTCTACAGGAAACGTCAAATTTAACGGTTCAATAAAGATTCTAGGAAATGTTAAGGCCGGATTCAAGGTTTCTGCGGAAGGTGATATAATCATTACTGGCAATGTTGAAGATGCTGAAGTAACCGGAGAGAATGATATAACGATCATGGGCGGATTCACAGGTAACGGCGATGGTGTTGTACAAGCCGCAAGAGATGTTTTTGTAAAATTTGTGGAAAATCAAAATATTGAGGCCGCACGTGATATCATCATAAGCGGCCAGGCGTACCACTCGCATCTCAGGGCAGGACGTTCAATCGAGGCTACCGGACCGAAAAGCATGATTGTCGGGGGATTATGTGAAGCAAAAACCTCTGTTATATCTTCAAAAATCGGATCTGATGCTGCTGTTGCAACAAAAATAATAATTGGTGTTGATCCAAAATTTGCTGAAGTAAGAAAAGCTATTGAAAAAGAAATTAAACAAATTAATGAATCAAAAGAAAAAATTAGTAAGAGTATTCAATTTCTTAAACGGCAAAAAATTGATAGCGGAGGTAAATTACCTCCTGATAAAACTTTACTTTTGCAGAAACTAGAAAAAATAAAAGTAACAGTTGTTGATCAAATTGAAAAATTACAAAAAAAAGTTGAGGACCTTATAAAAGAACAAAAAGAAATGAAGGAAGGGTTTGCTATTGCGAAAAAAGCAGTCTACCCCAAAATTCAGGTTGTTATAGGTAGACAAAGTCTTTTTAATAATGATACTCTTGGTCCATCTAAATTTGAATTATTTAAAGGTGAAGTGGTAAGGTTTTCCAAGTAATTTAGATCTATTAATATGAACACTCTAAGAAAACCAGCATATTCGAGTTGATTTTTTTATTATATATTGTGTTCAGTTGCAGGGAGTGAACAACGGTAAAAAAAAGAATATTGCTTTGCAATATTCTTTTTTTTCGTATAGAATTATTTCATAGAAACTTTCATATCATTAAGGAATAAATCTTGAAAAAAAGATCAAAATATAAATTAACCATTGAAACCGCCCAAATAATAACTCCTTCCGCAAAAGAGGGTATTTACAGCTCCAAGGGGAACAAGTCAGCAAAACTGCGTATTGGCCGCAATGGTACAATAGCCGGGTGGGACAGGGACTCAGCACTGAATTCCGACAGGCAGATAGGTTTTCAAAACTGCATTGTAGGTCCGGGATTTATCGATATACATTTTCATGGATACGGCGAACAAAGCAATATGCCGTATTCAGAAATAGGGAGTTTTCAAAATCCCGAACGTATACTCGAAAAAATAACTTCGTATGGAACTACAGCCGCAATTGCAACAATGCTGGTTCCAGCACATTCGAGGCGTTTTTTCGGTGTTGACCTGGATGCACGGTTTAAATTGCTCAGATCACAGCTTGCTGATTTGACAATGAAAGATGCCTCTCCTGATAAAACACGCGCACGCCTATTGGGAATACATCTCGAAGGCCCGAAAATAAATCCCGCTGTCAGCGGCGCAATTCCGCCAAATACAATATGGGACGCAAATATACGTGATCTGCCGCGAATTATCGGTGAAGATGAAAAAATAAATTCAAACCATGGTGTTCGCATAGTAACTGTAGCACCTGAAATGGATATTTCAAGCGATTTTAGTTTCATACGTGCTCTCGTAGACTGCGGAATAATTGTATCTCTCGGTCATTCTGCCGCAACGCTTGAACAGACAATCGCCGCAATCAACGCTGGCGCCCGCCACCTTACACACCTGTATAATTCAATGAAACAATTTACCCACAGAGATCCGAGTATTATTGGAGCGGGACTCATTGATCCTCGATTTTACAATGCACATGAACTGGGCTTGAGCCTTGAAATTATCTGCGATTTTATTCATGTAAACCCCGCAATACTAACCCTTGCAGTTAATCAACATCATCTTGTTGCAAGTGTGACCGATTCCGTGGCTAATCCTGATATGGAAGACGGAACATATGAATTCGCCGGCCAATGGGTAAGCGTATTTGAAAATGCAGTCCGGGTTCTCAATGACGGCCGCCTTTCGGGAAGTTCGCTGACCATGCTCCAGGCCTTTCGTAATCTTCTGCTTCTGGGAGGAGATGAACCGGATATTGTGAAAGCTTTTGAAATTACGGCTACGGCTCCTGCAAAAATTCTCGGACTCAACGACAGCGGAAAGATTGAAAAAGGCAAGCGTGCCGACCTCGTTATATTAGA
>JABHYP010000573.1 GCA_018656855.1 Candidatus Latescibacterota bacterium
AGCAAATGTTGACCTTGATATTTCACAATCCGGCGGGGGAAAAATCAAGATAAATTCGCTGGTTATCGAAGACTATCCCTGGAACGGTATCTATTTCAAGGATGTGCCGATACAGGTGACTGCTCTGCCTGATCTGGGATACCGGTTTATCGGCTGGACAGGTGTAACGCCGGAAGATTCCCCATCCCTCGAGATTACATTAACCGATAATATCTCGGTCGCAGCAGTTTTTGAAAAAATCGGCGACGATATAGTACTGGACAGATACCATTCGCCTTATGAGATAAAAACCGATCAGGTAATCTCAGCAGGAAAGACATTGACCGTCGGACCGGGCGTTGAATTGATCATGTCCGAAAACGCGAATATATATGTTCACGACGAACTCCACCTGAACGGAACATCAGACCAGCCGATAACAATAAGACCGGCAGATAACACCAGTAACTGGGGGGCTATATGCCTGGATAATGCTGCCGGAGCATCCACACTGTCTAATGTGGTTATTAAAGGCGCTGGGACCGGCAGAGACTGGGATACTTTCAGTGCCGCAGTATCGGTCATGAACTCTGATATTACCCTTGATAATGTTCAGTTTGAGGATAACGCACAGAGCATTTTTGCCAGAGGCGGATCGGTTACTGTCAGAAACTGTCTTTTTACTGAAACGAATAATAATGAACACATCAATATTGTTGAAGCCGATGCGCTGGTTGAGAATTGCACCTTCCAAAACATAATTATGGGAGACGCAATCGATTTCGATGGCATTACCAATGGTATTATCCGTAACAATAAAATCCTGGGAACCATGGATTCAGACGGAGACGGGATTGATATCGGCGACGACTGTTCAGGAGTTCTGATAACTAACAATGTGATATTCGATTGTGCTGACAAGGGTATTTCAGTGGGCGAAGGCGCTAAAGATATTAAGATCGAGAGGAATGTTATCGCCGGTTGTCTTTACGGAATTGCTGTAAAAGACAGTGCAAACGCATTTATCGATCACAATACACTGTATAATAATGATATCGCAGTTGCCGCTTATGAAAAAGGTGTGGAACGGTTTGGCGGAGGGACAGCGGTTATTACAAACTCGATCCTGTCCAAATCAGGAATTTCAACTCTCTACACGGATGAGCTATCTTCGATAACGGTATCGTATACGCTTGCCGATACCGAACTATTACCGGGTGAGGGCAATATACAGGCTGATCCTGAATTTGTTTCACCGTTGTATCGGGATTTTAATCTCCTCTCGGTATCACCGGCAATCGATGCGGGAGATCCGCAAAGTGTCCTGGATCCTGACGAGACAAGATCAGATATGGGAATGAAGTTTAGCCAGGAGGCGGATATTAACATTGTAATCAACGAAATCAATTACAACTCTTCTGGTGATTTTAACCCGGATGACTGGCTGGAACTGTATAACCCCAACAATGAAGAGATTGACCTTTCCGGCTGGGTATTAAAGGATGAGGATGATACTCATGTGTTTGTTTTACCCATTAACACGGTGATTAGCGGAGGAGAGTATTTTGTTCTATGCAGGGATGCGGCGGCGTTTCATGGAATGTTTCCTGATGTAAATAAATATGCAGGGGATTTTGGTTTTGGTTTTAACGCTGCCGGTGAGTTGGTCAGGCTGTATAACTCTCAAGGTGCGCTTGTTGATTACCTTGCATATGATGACGAAACGCCATGGCCTCTTTCTCCTGATGGAAATGGCCCGACGCTTTCATTGATCAATCCTGATCTTGATAATGAAGTGCCCGTAAACTGGGGAATTTCTCATGATCACGGCACTCCTGGAACAGAAAATGAAACGATTACAGGTGTTGATGAAACAATATTTCCCAATGCTTTTTCGCTGGGTCAGAACTATCCTAATCCTTTTAATCCGACTACAACTATCACATTCTCCGTTCCCAAAAAATCTTTTTCGGAACTTGTCATCTATAATATCATGGGACAAAAGGTGCGGACGTTAATATCAGGCGAATTAACACCGGGAAATCACTCCGCTGCATGGGATGGCCGGGATGATGACGGACATGCCGTTTCATCAGGTGTGTATTTCTCACATCTCAGTATTGGAGAAAAGGTTGCGGCAAGGAGCATGATGCTGGTGAAGTAAAACACTACTGAGGAAAATACCATGAAATTTTTAACAATACTCATCTCTTTTTTACTTATATCATTATTTCTTTATTCATATTCTCCAACTGAAGTTCTGCAAACGGATCCTGTTTACCTGAAGCATTTAAACCAATCAAAACAATTCCTTGCAGGAAAGGTTGCTATGCCACAGCCCACCTCAAACCAACTCCTGACCGACGTTCTCCATTATGAACTGGATTTAGCATTCAATCGTTCTGAGAGGATCGTTGAAGGAAGTGTTAAGGCTGTGGTTAAAAGCTTGACCGATAATCTCGACACAATAGATTTTAATGCCGATAATGAGAAGATTATTATAACGTCGGTTACTGATACCAGCGGAGTATCCATGGCCTGGAATCATTCTGACAACATCATTTCCATTAATCTCTCTCACAGTCTCAGTGAGGGTGAACAGACAGAGATAGAGATCTTTTACAGCGGAAAAGGTGGCTTACCAGGTGTATTAGGTGATGGTTTGTGGTTCGGTTCCTATGAAAAAAAGCCTACAATATTCTCTATTAGTGAGCCATGGGGTGCAAGAAAATGGTGGCCATGCAAGGACTACCCTGACGATAAAGCAACTTTTGATATTTACCTTTCTGTTCCAGCCGATATGTTTGCTGCATCAAACGGTTCATACATCGGGTATAGCGATGAAACGTTTTGGGATGCTCCTTTCAAACGCTACCATTGGAGTGAGAATTATCCAATGGCAACATACCTGTTTATGATTTCGGCAACTGATTATGTGAGGCTTGATGATTACTGGGTCTATTCTCAGGAGGATTCTATGCTAATTTCATACTATGTCTTCCCAGCAAAAATATATATAGGTATGGCATATAAAATTATCGCTACTACAGTACCAATGCTCGACTATTTTTCTTCACTGTTTGGGCTTTACCCTTTTGTGGATGATAAGTATGGTATAGCTCTCTGGGACGCAAGGGGGGGTAGTATGGAGCACCAGACTTTGACGAACATGTCGACACTGGATTTCAGAGGTGGTCATAATGTTGCCCATGAACTGGCTCATAGTTGGTTCGGAAATTGTATATCACCCAAGGACTGGACACACATCTGGCTCAATGAAGGATTTGCTGAATACTCAGAGTGGCTATGGCTTGAACATACTGAAGGGCCGGATAGTCTTAGGAGTTATTTTAAAGAATGGATCCTGGGGATTCCACAAATAAAAGAAACTCTTAATTTTTCAATGGAGAAAGATCCGGATAAAGATGATAATTCGCCAAATTATTATTTTCAGCCAGTGGACTATCGTAAAGGTCCCTATATACTGCATATGCTCAGACATATTACCGGTGACGAAATCTTCTTCCGGATTCTAAAGAGTTACGCAACCGATCCCAGGTTCCAATACTCTGTAGCTGAAATTAACGACTTTATAGAGATATGTGAAAATCACTACGGTTCTTCACTTGATTGGTTTTTTGACAGATGGTTATTTCCTGAATATAGTGGGGAAATTCCTCAGTATTTATGGGAATGGAGTTCTTTAACTTCAGAAAAAAACAGCGAAATCACCATCAAAGTTTACCAGGAACAGGAAGAACTCTATACAATGCCGGTGGAATTTAGAATTATGACGTCAACCGGACAAATCGACACACTTCTGTGGGTTGATGAAAGATATGACGAACTTAATATTGTACTTGAAGACTCGGTTTTAGATGTTGAGTTGGATCCTGACTTGTGGATTTTGTGCGATAAAACGTATGGGATACCAACTGAAAAGGACAATCCTAGCGAAATAATATTCACCTATGATCTTGATGATCTTGAAGGTTATAATTTTAGTTCGCCGGCTATCGGCGATGATAGCACTGTGTATGTCGGAGTTATTAGATCATACCCGAAAAATTACTTTATTCTGTATGCGTTCAATCCTGACGGTACAATGAAATGGAAATATGATCCACACGGTAGGTATAAAAACGATCCAGTAATTGGTGAGGATGGCACAGTGTATTTCGGCTCCACAGGCAACCTATATGCACTTAATCCTGATGGCACAGTGAAATGGACGTTCGATACAAGCGATATAGGTTCCGGTAATACTATTTATTTGTCCTCCCCTGCAATTGGAAATGACGGGACTATTTATATCGGGTCTGATAGCGGGTATCTTTTCGCAGTCTATCCGGATGGCACATTGAAATGGCATGTTAATTTGGATGACAGAATTGATACTTCTATATCTATCGGAAGCGATGGCACAATTTATATTAGTAGCGTTGGAAACGATAATAATGGTGAGTGTCATCTTTACGCAACAAGTAGTGAAGGCTCACTGAAATGGAGCTATAATAATTCGACAGAGATCAACTATTCACCTGCAATTGGTCGTGAAGGTACCATATATATTAATTCCATGTTCTACACAAACGCCCTCAATCCGGATGGTTCTTTTAAATGGGAATGTTTTACAGATTCTACCGATTACGCTCAAGGAAGAGGCCCCGTGATCGGAGAAGACGGCACCATATATGTATTGAAAGCTAATGGAATACTTTATGCAATCAATAAGGAGGGGAAAAAGAAATGGGAATATACTTTACCAGCAAGTGAATATAATTCTTCTGAATTAGCTGGTGGGTCTCCTATGGTAGGCAGTAACGGAACAATTTACATAGGAGTCGGTCCCCCTACTTATACTCCATATCTCTATGCCTTTAATAATAACGGTACTCTGAAATGGAGATTGAAGGCTGATGAAGGGATTACTTCTTCACTGGTAATAAGCCCTGATGGTATCATTTATTTTGTAACCAATCCAAGCGCTTGGTCAACTGAAGGTACTTTGTATGCAGTTGATACCAAAACTAACGCAGGCGCGGCCAATAGCCCCTGGCCTATGGAAGGAGGCAATCAGTACCGCAGAAGTAATGCAGGAGAAGTACCTGTCAGTGTTAAGGAAGCAACACCTGCTACGTTTACGCTATTGCAGAATTATCCCAATCCTTTCAATATTGTAACGACTATTCCTTTTTCAGTACCGAATACCACCAGAGTAACCATTGAAATCTATTCAATTCTCGGTCAGCGTGTGGCGAAAATCCTTGATAAAAACATTGATACCGGACATCACAACATTACGTTTAAGGCCGATGATCTTGCCAGTGGAATGTACTTTTATACCTTCAAAGCGGGTAAATATTATAAAACGAAGCAGATGATGTTTCTCAAATAGTTACTGTAACCAGGGTATATGCTCAGCTTAATAATAACTGAATCTTTCAGACACCCAATTTTAATATAACACGTTTGAGAAAACAAATATGAAACTACTGCAAAAATCCTCACTCTTACTCATCACGATTTTCACAATTACTTTAATTGACATCCATTCCGGACTTTCCGAAGAAACAACACCTCTCATTAACGAAATCATGTCATCAAATGCTTCAACTATTAAGGATGAAGACGGAGACTATTCCGACTGGATTGAAATTTATAATCCGGGAGATTTACCGATTGATCTGGCAGGATATGGGCTGTCAGACAGAGCTGACGATCCTTTCAAGTGGATTTTTCCCGAGTTAATATTGGATGCAGAGAAGCACCTGCTTGTTTTTGCATCCGGTAAAGACCGCACAGATACTCCAAATCACTGGGAAACAGTTATTACACAGGATGAAGAGTGGAAATATTTTGTAGGGATTAATGAACCGCCTGAAGACTGGCGTTTTCTCAAATTTGATGATTCTGGATGGGACTCCGGCTCAAGTGGGTTTGGATTTGGAGACAATGATGACGAAACTATAGTCCGGCAAGTCACTTCATTTTACATTAGAAAAACATTCAACGTCGAGGATATTGCTAACATCATTCAGGGTATCCTCCAGATAGATTATGACGATGCGTTTGTTGCATATTTAAACGGAACTGAATTTGCAAGGGCAAATTTCCCGGGAACATTAGGCACTCCCCCGCCATACAACCAGACTTCGGTTGAATCCAGAGAAGCAAAGATGTATACAGGGGGAAATCCATCGGTATTCAGTATTGAAAATATCCAAGCACTGCTCGTGGAGGGTGAAAATATTATTGCTATCCAGGTGCACAATTACAATATCTTTGATACCGATTTGACAGCG
>JABHYP010000574.1 GCA_018656855.1 Candidatus Latescibacterota bacterium
AGACCGTTTCACTGCTATGATCCTTGTCAAGTCGTTCCATCTGAGCCTCCAGGAGTTAAAGGTTTGTGGGTGTTCGTATAAAATACCTTTCACTCCAATGAGGTTCTACTTCTTTTGTATCATAGTTACTGAAGGGGTACATCATTGGTATCCTGATTGTTCAAGTGATGGACAATGGATACTATATACTAAGTTTACTAATAACTATTCAAATGACTTTCATAATATTTTTGCTTACAATACTGTTAATAGCGAAACAGCTCCTATCTTTCCTGATCTACAAACTGAATATCACTATTGTGCCAGCTTTTCACCAGACGGAAGCAAATTTTGCTATCTTTTAAAAATTGCTGATGGATATGAGCTGTTTGTTGCTGATTTCGCATATTTTGGGCCACATTTAACTCTCACATCTCCTGAAGGCGGTGATGTGTTTTTTGAAGGATCTAATTATCAAATATCATGGACTTCATTAGAAGTAGAAAATATTAATATTGAATTTTCTGATAACGGTGGAACAAGTTGGAGTACTATTGCAGAAAATGTTCCTTCTTCAAATAATACATATAATTGGACAGCACCATCCTTAACTTCATCGGATTGCTACATTAAAATAAAAGATGCATCAGATTCTAGTATTAGTGACAAGAATGATGAGCCATTTTCAATTATACCAACTGCTGTTTTCAGCCCAACTCTATTGAAACTTTCGGTAGATCCTCAAATTCAGTACGATTTTGACGGTACTGATCTTCAGATTCCGGTAAACGTTTCGGGAACCGATGCAACACTTTATTTTTTAGTCTATACCAAGGGAATAGCTTCCACAGTACCTGATATGAGGAACGGTTATCTCGGCTGGCATCATGTGTGCAAGATAGATACCTGTGTATATCTATCGCCTCAATATCAGTTTTCTCCAGGTTCAAACACGGTTACATGGACAGGCCTGGACGATGATGACAACGCTGTTCCGGAAGGTGAATATACTTACTATATGTGGGCATACGACTCTGTTAATCCAAAGCAGAAAATGAGTCATTTTCAATCGCGATTCGGGATGAGGCGAACATGGTTCCAGACTGTTGATGAACAGGGCATTCCTTTGAATAATCCCTGGTATTGTCAGTTGGTTAATCCAACAAGTAGATGGGAAATCGGATCTAATCCACTTGATGAAACAGCACAGGTGGTCACCAGACTTCATGAAATCTTACCTGAAGGCTTCCGTGTACCCCATACTGGGATCGGTGTTAATCACCCTACTGATTTAGATTATTTCTATATCCGTCTGGGTAATCCTCAAACAGAAGTTGGTGCAATCCTCAAGTATAAATTTGTTCCAAACGGTGATGCTGCTCTTGATCTCAGTTTCGGTGATAACGGATATGGTATGGTAATTTCTGCACCTCACAGGTATGAGCCTGGTGTTGTCACTGACGGAACCTATCTCTACAGCGGCGATCAGAACCAGAAAGTGTCAATGGAACCTGATGCAGAAATGTATATTGTCAATTACGATGGGAGTATTAACCAGGAAATCGATCTCAGACCTTGGTGGACACGACCCGATGAAGTTGCACTTGGTAAGCTCATGAATAGTGGACCTGACGTTATGAGGGAAAGAAATGGCAAAATAGCTCTTAATTGCTACTGCTCTTGTATCAAACAGATGGTCGATCCCGCGCGTTACCTTGAATCCGGGGAGTATGAAGACCTGTTCCTGTGGTCAAATCTTAACGGTGACTACGTGCTCGATCAGAACTTCGAAGAGACTTCTATAACCCCCTGGGCATGTAACTATGGAGCTTCCGGTGTGGGTACTCCCGGTGGCGGTGTTTCCAATTTTCAATATACTATTGATATCGATGACAACTTCTTTACATTTTGCTCTTCATATGACTACTCACCATTATCCTTCGGCCTGCTTGGTCCCGACGGCACTGGTATCGGTATGTTATCGTTCCAGGGTGATACCGGCGGATGGAAGATGGGGAGTATCTTCCTTGATAGCGATTCCCCATACGATGGTATCTACTGTGACAATGATCAGGCAGGTGGACCTCATTGGGAGTGGCAACCTAACGAGTATACCTCAGGTATTTACTGGGTTGGTCATGATTCAATTAATGGTATAATTGCAAATTTCAGTATTGAAGCCAAAATTGAAAAAATAATTGAAAAGATTACTTCATACCAGACTCTTAATAAAGGATTGAAAAATTCATTAACGAGTAAATTGGAAAAAGTTCTATCAAAACTAGATAAAGGCAACTATACTGCAGCAGTTAATCAAATGGGAGCATTTATTAATCAGGTTGAAGCAAAAAGAGACAAAAAGAAAGGATTAACTGAAGAACAAGCGGATGAGCTGATTGCATTAGCACAAAACATTATTAACTCTATGGGTTCAACTGCTAAAAGGGCATTATCTCAAGAGGAAAACGCTTTGCCTCTGACCTTTAAACTCTCGCAAAACTCTCCGAATCCATTTAATCCTTTAACTACTATTGAATACTCGATACCGACTGGCACCTCTATGCGAGCAAGATTGGATGTGTATGATTTACGCGGTGCTCTTATTAAGACTCTCGTTGATGAGATTCGCAGCCCGGGTGTTCACTCAGTTGTATGGGATGGGACTGATGATAGTGGTAACAATGTATCAAGCGGAGTTTACATTTATAGAATCAAAGTTGGATCCAATTTTGATACAAAGAAAATGACCTTAATAAGGTAATCTGATCCCCACATTAATTACAACAAACGGCAAGGTAATATCCTTGCCGTTTTTTTTCGATTAATCCATACTTGAAACCACAAAATGATGACATTACAAACTAATGACCTTGCCCCCCAACGTTGGACCAGTTATTATGTTAGGATTGGGCGAGAAATCTCGACAAAGAAAAAGGTCACACGCCTAAATCCGATATATGAGGACAGGACTGAGGATGTACCATTGGAGTGGAGTGAAGTATTGAGAAAAGGGCAGTAGCTATACTCATTTCGTTTAGCGAAAACACCCTTCTAAGCACAAAATAAACCCTCAAAATCGATTGTCTCATCAAATACTGTCCGCACGATTAAACGAGGTTTAAGAGGCAAAAAAACACATTGGGAACAGCAAGGCTTGAAAAAACAGTTGCAATTCCTGAAAACTACGCCTTAATTTTTAACTGAAGTTGTCCAAAATATTTTGACGACGTACACTATTTTATTGTACAAATGATATTTGTTTTGGTTATGATAACGCCATCAATTGCTATTTGTAATGAACTGCCTGCGTCGTTCAAACACATTTCAACATTTATCCTTGATAATTCACTATTACATTATGGAGTAGACTCATGAATGCTTTGTTTGCATTATTACTTGTCTGGATAAGTTTTCCTCATATCGTTTTATCACAGTCATCTTCAATACCAGAAAAAAAAATAGTTGAATACAAAACCGTTCCCTTTTTTGAGAAGGTTAATGGGCTTTCCTGTGAGTACCGTGGACATATCGCCGATCGTCTTGAATCAATTACAAACGGCTGGCTCATACCTGCGCCTCTTGCCAATCCGGCGATGATAAATATGTTTCGCACAAGAGATCGAGAGCGTGATCCTGTGAAACTCCCCTGGAACGAAGCTGTAAGCGGAGATGTTCTACCGTGGAGCGGGGAATTTGTCGGCAAACATCTTCTGAGCGCTCAACTGGTTCAACGGATGACCCGGAACCCGGAATTAATGGCGAGCATCGATAAACTTGTTCGCGATCTCCTTGAAACACAGGGTGAAGATGGTTACATGGGGCCTTTTCCTAAATCCCTGCGATTTGATAATTCATCAAACTGGGATTTCTGGGGACATTATCATATTATCCAGGCTCTTATAATGTATTTTGATGATACAGGCTGGAAGCCCGCTCTTGAAGCCGCCTGCAGGGCTGCCGATCTTATATGTGACATACTGCTACCACAGGAAATTATACTGAACGAAATGAATTTTGCCATTATTCACTGTATGACCAACCTCTATCTACATACCGGGGAATCCCATTATCTGAAAACAGCCCATTGGGTAATAGACCAGTGGGATCGTCCGAATTCGTTACAATACATAAACCTTGCTCTTGAGGAGAAACCGGTAGTGGAATTCCCTGCCCACCGCTGGGAAAGCGCTCACGACTGGCAGGGTATTGCAGAGATGTACCTCATTACAGGGGATAAAAAATATCTGAAGGCGTTTACGCATATATGGTGGGACTCCCTTCAAGGTGACCGTCATAACACAGGAGGATGGACTTCCGGCGAAGGTATCCAGAACAATCCCTATCACCAGGGACCGATTGAAACCTGCTGTACAGTAGCATGGATAGCACTGTCGATTGACATGCTCCGTCTTACAGGCAACTCTCTGATAGCTGATGAACTGGAGATGTCTACCTGGAACGCTAACATTGGCTGCATGCATCCTTCGGGGTACTGGTGTACATATAATACTCCGATGGATGGTGTAAAGCGGGATTTCATCCAGGACCATCCATGGCAACAAAGAGCCGGCAGTCCCAAGCTCAATTGCTGTTCTGTGAATGCACCAAGAGGTATCGGAATGATCCAAGACTGGGCAGTGATGAAAGAAGGCGACGATATCGTTTTAAACTGGTACGGACCGAGCACATTTACCATGCCATTGAACTCGAATAATACCCTCATAATAGATCAAAAGACTAATTATCCAAATTGTGGGGATATCCTTATCACTATAGGATTGGAACATCCCTCGCCAACCAAAATAAAGTTCAGAATTCCATCATGGTCGCTATCATCCAGGGTTAAACTTAATGGTAAAGCGGTGAAAAATGTAACAACGGGTAAGTACCTTGAGATAAATCGTGTCTGGCAAAACGGCGATTTTGTTGAACTTAAACTTGATATGACTCCGCATTACTGGGTGGGAGAACGCGAGTGCAAGGATAAAACATCAATTTACACCGGTCCCATTCTTCTGGCATGGGACCAGCAATTCAACGAAGGAGAACGTGCTGATATTCAAGCTCTGGATGCAGGAAATCTCAATCTTATACCCCTCATTGTAACAGATTTTCCCCGCCCCATAGTTTTATACAGTATTAAGGCAATAGATGGGAGCGATGTTATTCTCTGTGACTTTGCCACCGCAGGTATGACCGGGACTCTATATCGTACCTGGCTTCCTGTCAAGGGAATTGATCCACCGGAGGATAGTGAGGGAAAGCCGGTGTGGGCAGAGAGGTAAGAATATTTTACCGTCATAGTATATGCAATTGTATATATATTAACAAATAATCTCTCATTTATATTTCTCCACGCACTCAAATTATTTGGAAGTGTCACGATTGTATTTAATTGAATGATAGAGCATTACATTTTCAAACCGTCTCAGAAGGAGACAGTAACATGAAACGACGTACATTTTTGCAAGCTGCGGGAACAACAGTCGCCGCAACTCTGGGGACAAATCCCCTTTTTGCTCAAACTGTACATAAAAGGGATACGACTTACGAACCCAACCGTCGGCTTGAAAGTACCGGGCTGCAGATAAGGGATGTCCTCAAAATCTTGAAAAAAGGCGAAAAGAACAATATCCCCCCAATACTTAGGGAGGAGATACTAGACAACCCGAACGCAGTATTCATCATTTATGGTAGATTAGAAATTGAAAGTGATGAAAAGGGTAACTGGAAGCCATGTACTGCCCAGATGGAACGTTTCGGTCATCGTGTTTCGGAACTCGTGTTCAGAAAAGGCGGTAATAATAAGGGAAGAACGTTTATTAAACCCAACATTGTCGGTTTGCCGAAATCAATCATACAATCGAGCGGAGGCAATGTTCACCCTTACTTCATTGTTGGTATGGTGGATGGTCTCAGGGAGATAGGAAATTCTAATGTTGCTATTGGAGCCCGCGGAGCACTTCGCCACCCTCAGGTGGTTTCGAGCGGATTTCAGAACCTCCTGGATGAGCATAATTTACCGCTTATAGAAGCCCACGTTCAGTACTTTGAGAAC
>JABHYP010000575.1 GCA_018656855.1 Candidatus Latescibacterota bacterium
ATGACATGCACAACCATACTCCCTCGCACGGTTATACTGATAATTATTATAATAATCCCCGTGATTATCTGCGTTATAACGGGAATGCGGAGGAAATCGTTTTCTGGGGTGAGGACGGCGGCATATACGGCCCCCCAAGAGTCCAGCTTATCAAGGAATATTATGATACAAGTGATGGTCCCTTAGGTTGGCAGGGACGGCACTTTATTGAATGGTATCTTGCATACGACGAGTTTCTGACCGGAAGCGGATTTAGGGAATTTTTTCCAGATGTCGACGCATTTACGGTTAGCCTCGGGAATACGACGCTTTACTATCACGGCCGCATAATCGAAAATGTACGAATTGGAAACCTGGGGGACTGTTATACCATCAACGGCTGGGCTGCCCCGCATGTGTCAAACCAGGCGGAAGTTGCCGACCTCTACCGTAATCCTGTAGGAGATCCCGAAATCATCTCCCGCTACTGCAATCCGCTCTATGTTGCTGTCAAGCTCAGAGACAAGGTGGTGCCAGTCGGTTCTGCTGTCACCGCAGATTTTTTCCTTGTTAACGATAAAGGGCTTAATGGCCCCCATACTCTCACAGTTACACTTGAGCATAACGGCGAAAAATGCGGATTCGAGAAAACCCTCAAAGCCAAAATAAAGGGTAACGAGGATTACGGCCAGCTTCTCGTTGAAAATGTCGAAATAAAACTTGATGAAAATCCGGGATATTATTCGGTGCGAGCGGCCCTTCATGACCGGAAAGGCAAAATCAAGGCCGAGGGAAGTGACGATATTTTTACCGTTGATATTCGCGGCGCGAAAATACCCACAAAAGGCGCTGTGGTGGATACATCGGGAGCTATTAACCGGATGTTAGCGAAAACACTGAATTTTACACTGCCGCGTTTCACAAGCGAAACCACTGATCCTGACTATATTATAATTGGCCCGAACACTTACAGAAATGCGAACCAGATAGCATCTGTCATGGACTGTGTGGCAAACGGCGCAACAGCGGTGGTTATTGCCGATGCCGACAGATTTGCAGAATTCCTCACCACAGCGGACCACATGCAGGCGATTGAATACCGCGGCAGCTATAGAATCAACAAGGGTAATTTCATTGCAGGCAAACACGGACTATTGAGCGGACTTCCCCAGGCACAGGCATTTAACTGGGAATACCAGGCATTCTATAACCTTCGCGGTCACAATGTCCACGCGCTGAGACTCAAAGGAGGAGAAACTGTGGTCGCCGCAGTGGCGGACCGTAAGAAGGAAGTATTCACCGCTCTGAGCATAATACCATTCGGGAGAGGGAAGATTATTCTATCCACGCTTTCTATTCTGCCGCATCTGAATTCAGACACTCCTCAATCTGTGGTGGCAAAACGCCTGTTTTTGAATTTCCTGATGTACGCATGTACTGAGTCTTAAAAAGAAAAAAACCATATATTTTAAATAATAGGGACCAGAAGCCAGAAAATGAAAAAGAATATATATACGAAAGGACACAATTTACCGAGGATAAAGAATAAAGAATGATGTAAGAATATACCATAGCTTGTTTATACTATCATGGCAATCCTTTAATTACATGCATCACTCGTTGCGCAGGCGGAACGCTGCGAAGTGGTTCAGACAGCGTACAAAAGAAACGGTTAACAATCAGCCATAAATGGTTACCATGAAAGAAGCAAAGAATCTCAATATATTTAGGACGTTCTATATAGTCCAAATAAGTCCATTAACAATATAGTGGGGGAGAATATAAGTGAGTAAAAATATTCCCAACAAAGATATTGTAAAAGATTTTTGGAATCGCAATGTATGTCATGTGAGTTTCATAAAAAATAATGAAATTGGATCACGCGCTTTTTTTGAAGAGACAGAAAGCCTGCGCTATAAATACCCAAAATTCTTTCTTGCCAGAAAAGCAAAGAGCCGCCATTCCCACGCACACCCAAACCACCTTTTTGACCAGCGGATTTTAGCTGAAATGCTCAGAGGCAGAACAAGAAGTTTGAGTATATATACGCTGAAATCGTTTTTGTGACGATCTTCGTATCTTGCTAAATAATAACGGAATCTCACAATATAAAAACATATTTGCATCCACTTTTTCATCTTTTTATCCAGCCACGGATTATCCGGTTTGTACTGGAAGTTCCAGAGTCCCCATTCATCGAGTTTCTCTGGTGTTTTAAGTCCCATTTCTTTCGATTTCAGATAAAGTTCCGTACCCGGATAAGCGTTAAATGGAAATATCCCGTTTACCGTTATGAGTGGATGAGTAACCTCGAGTTTTTGAATAATATCAAGTGTTTTTTCAAACTGTTCAAACGTTTCCCCGGGAAATCCGCTCATGAAGCTTAAGATAGGGCGAATTCCGGATTCCGCAACTTTAAGGGCACCGGTAATGATGTCTTCACTAGTGATGTCTTTTTGAATCTGCTTAAGAATCTCATCAGACCCGGATTCTGCTCCGAAAAATATCTGCATCATACCGGCTTTTTTGAGCACGGATAAAGATGAAGCAGAAAATTTCTGTACTATATCAAGCCTGCATGAAGCAGTAATTCCACACTTTAAGCTCTTATCGGTTATTCCGTTGAATATGGCTTCCGTACGCTTTATATCGATGAAAAACTCGTCATCATTCACAGCAAAATTTTTTACATTATATCGGTCATAAAGATACTTCAACTCTTCCACAACCTTTTCTGCGATTTTGGCGCGCCATTTTCTCCCGCAAAAAACCGTATTATAGCAAAATCCACATCTGAATGGACAGCCTCTGGATGATTGATAATCGAACTGGTGTTCTATTCCACGATAGTCCTTTATATCAACAAGATCATAAGCTGGTAATGGTAGTGTGTTCATGTTAATAAAAGCCCTTCTGGGGCCGATCACAACATTGCCTTCTGGGTCTTTCACACATGTCCCGGGAATATTTGCAAGTTCTTTCCCCTCGAAAACAGCATCGACAACTTCTTTAAATGTTTCTTCTCCTTCACCTATAACTACAAGATCAACCAGTTCGTGCATAATTGTTTGTTCGGGCAAAAGCGTAGGATGAACACCTCCCCAGACTATGACCGCATCAGGATTTACCTGCCGTGCAATGCTGGCGGCTTGGAGCCCGTAATGTACCTGCTGACCGGTCATGGCTGATATGCCAACAATACCTGCCCCTTCAAAGTCAGTTTTTTCCAGTGTGTGAATGTGCATATCAATAATACGAATTTTGTTGTTGTAAGTTTCATCACGGCGCAGCCAGGCGGCTAATGATAAAACCGCCAGGGGTAAATGGAGTAATGCGCCACCCATTTGCATACGATAGGGACCAGGGAAAACAAGAACTATCCGGTTGTTGGTTTGCGCTGACATGTCAGTAATTACTTTCTGGCTTTGATTAAAATACCTGCACCCTGAGCGGGTTTAACGTTTTTACCGAAATATGAAATGCCCAGCAGGAATGGGAATACGAGGGCATAGACATATTTATTTTTCATCCTCGCGCCGGTTATCAGATAGGAGATATTATTGGTCACCGTTTCCAGCCATCCATAGGTATAATACTTCTCAACAATCGAAAATCCGGCATTTTTAACCTTATTAACAATATCATCCATCGTATATCCCGCTCTGAAATGTCCATCCACATCAAAATTGACTTTCCACCTGAAAAAAAACCACCGCCTCATATACGCCGGAACATGTAACAGCAGGTCGCCCCCGGAAGTCAGAGCACTATAATAACATCTCAGCGTATTTTGATCATCCTCGATATGCTCAAGCACATCGACACTGAGAATGAGGTCATACTGTTCTTTTGTAGATATTTCGGTTATGTCCCGGAATTCAAAACGGCAGTTTTTCAAGCCGGCGATTTCGGCGATGCGCCTGTTTCTTTTAAGGAGTTCTTCGTTAATATCTATTCCGGTTAATGAGCTCCCGGGAAATCTCCGGGCGATTTCAAATGTAAAAATCCCTTGACCGCAGCCTGAGTCAAGAATGCTCTTATAACCGGCGGTAACATGCGGCAATACCCTTCTTGCCCTTATTCTCAGGCCGTTTATGGGCACACCGAACACTTTTATATATAAACGCTCCAATTTTGACAAAGACTCGTCATGCACAAGTTCTTTTCCTATCATGAGCTTTTTCCCCGCTCGTGGAGTGAAGCATCCAGGAATTCACCAAGCGCCCGCGTCATCCACGCGTTGCACCACCGCATGAGTGAATAGTTCCATTTCATGAATCTTCCGTTACGATAGGCGTAATCATCTGTCTCAGGACGGAACAGGTTGGCATGTGTCCAGCCGGCTATCTTACCGGCCTGTTCAGGATAAATGTTTTCAAGGCGGCCGGCTTTTGCAAAGGTTATGATTCCCTGCGCCGCACCGTGAATATCATACGGGTACCGCCTGTCATTCATCCACCGTGGGGCTCCGTCAGGCTCAAACAGATGCTTACGGTAATACTCAAGTCCCTTACGGTAAACCTCCATAAAAGTTTCATCGCCGGTTTCCTCGAAAAACTCAATAAGCGCATCAAGAATTCCGCCAGTGTGGTAGTTATCATGGGTTATGGACGATTTGCTTTTCGGATGTGTATAATACCAGGCATAATATTCAGTACGCCGGTTAACCGTATAGGTAATTAGTTTTGTTGCAGTTGTACGCAATTCCTCATCTCCCGTTTCCTTCCAGAGCTTGATGAGAAATGCACCGGCGAGCGCATTGTTGTTGAGGACAACGGCATCAACTTTTCTCAAAACATAGGCTATTGCCAGTTCGTTTTCATCCTCGAGCAGAACAGGGATATCATTCAGAATAAATCGGGCGACTGATCGAGCA
>JABHYP010000055.1 GCA_018656855.1 Candidatus Latescibacterota bacterium
GAAGAACGCATCGAAATAAATCCACTTGCCGTATTCATCGTTCCAGACCTCGCAGACCTCATGACCATCAACTCCGAGTAGACGACCCTGCATCCCAAACGCCTGACAAAGACCGACGAAAAAGAGGTTCTGCTGAATACACATACCGCCGCCGCCCGCTTTGTTTATTCGGTTAACGATAGACAGAGCATCCCATTCGGGATATTCCTGGTTGGGTGACGTCCAGCGCCAGCGTTTCTTTGCATAGTCGAGCAGCTTCATCTGGATTTCGAGCTGTGTGCGGCTTCCGGCGATGACTGTATCAAGATTCTCTTGTTTTCTCAGCAGATTCAATTCGGGCCTGTCACATTCTTCCCATTCCCAGTTCAAAGAAGAGTACCGAACCGAAGGATTGTCAACTTCAAGGATATAGATGTTCTTGTGGCGCGGCACAGGAAACGACTCCTTGAATTCAGCCGATACCTGTGCTGATTTCACCACAGGGCTAACGAGCGGGTTTTGAGTTGCGAGTACCGTTTTAAACTGGAAATAACGACGATTGAACGCTTCACCATCGATATCAAGGTCTAGAGCCGCGCCGCTGCCAACATTTTCATATTCTTCCCACTCTTCGGAAAATGGGTCAGGGCTAGTCCCTTTCCTGAGCAAGTAGTTGACTGTTGCCCCTTCCGGAATGTCTGTTTGGATTGTTACGTGTAGCTTCTTAATGGTTCTTTGACGTATTATGAGGTCATCGGAATTATCTTTCCAGAGGTCAATGACCGGACTTTCGAGCCAGCCATTATCGACGTGCCTTTCAAGACAGATACGCACACAGTACTCGGCACGATCCTTCCCACCCTGCCCAAACGGGCTCATTTTCCAGGATTTTCCGTTATTTGTGGATTTAAATGATGTCTTGCCCACATTGGCCGGGTCCCCGCCACCTTCTTCAAACTCATCTGCCCGTGCAAGCTGAAGAATCCACCCTTCTTCTTCGGCCTTCGCCTCCGGACAGAATATCTCTATAACGTTTTTTCCCTTTTTAAGCCATTCTGCGGGGAATTCGGCCCAGCGGACAGTTTCCCATCCTTTAAGCTTTGTATTGGGTATCTGTGCTAAGTTTCCATTAATTTGAAAACTGAGGGGATGTTTGGGATTCCGCTGGGGAAAGACATAGAGCCAGGCACGATGTGCTCTCGGATTGTCAATAGTAAGTACTTTACGAGCTCGTATTTTCCCCCATACAGTATCTTTATGGACCCCTTTTTCGCTGTTTCCTGCACCTGATGCATCGTTTTCTACGAGGTCAAAGTTGAAAAGACTGACGCCACCGCCGGGATGCTTCATGAGTCTGTGCATAAAACCTGTCTCATAGATCGTTTCAGCATCTGCCTGCCATGAAAAGCGGTTGTCAACCTCTTGTGATATTGATGCAGCAGGATATATGATAATACTAAAAGCTATAAAGGTTATAATGCGTATCATAGCCAGCCTCCAGGATTTTATATATACTTATGCGCTTTTTAAATTCATTCTGCTCAATCCGAGACAATATCTCGGTAAAAATAATTTTTTATCAGTTTTTTAATATTATGATGAATTTAAAATAAAATGGGATAGTATATAATGAAAACCATCCCATTTAACATTACTTTAGATAAGTCTGTTGTCCGTCGCCATATTTCAAAATTGAGAATTGTGTATTCATTATTTCCTTTACACTTCTCTCTTTAATGCCTTTGTCCCTCCCAAAAAGATGAGATCATTTAGGTTGTTACGCCGCTTATCCGGATTTACATTCAGTTGTGAACATATTTTATTGCACACGAAATGACAGCCAGCGTTAATGACAAATCCAGCCAGCCATTAGGGCCTGCGACTAAATTAGTTTGAACAAACGACAGAACAAGTGCAACTACAAATATTATCACACTTACTAACAAAAGAGCCTTTGATAATACTTCCATAATGTGTCCCCTTTTTTTAAGTATGACTGATCCATATATATTATTACTGTACTTTCCACGGACTTAGGAAAGCATGATTCTTTCATGCAAATAATTCTCTGGCTTTACGGATATTCTCGGTCAGGTTAAGGCCATTTACGCATTTCACCGCACATTCATCGCAGTCAGCACAGATATCCACACGGTTAGATTTGGGAAGCGCCTGATAATTTTCATAAGCCAGGTCAAGGTCTTTATAACCATAGGCATAGCCTAAACAACGATTAATATCACAAACCTTCACTCCCTTTGGACATTTTTCCCTGCACTCGGTACATCCGGCAACACCACGGCAGTAAGTGCTCTTGACGCCCTCACAGTAACGACGTATGATACGCCTATCATCTAAAGTCAGTTTCATTCCCATAACCGCAAGATTATCATTGAGGTGTTCGAAAGTTGTCATACCGGGGATTATTGTGTCCACATAATTATCATCGAGAACCCACTTTAGGAGCGCCTGCTGGGGAGTTGTTTTGGTCGACTTGTCTTTGCGAATATCCTCATACGGTACTCGTGTATCGGGAGGCCAGGTCATTGTTATCAGGTTTTTCATTCCTATAATTGCAATGCCGGCTTCACGTGTTTTTTGGATGGATTTAGTAAGGCTCGGAGGGGAAAAATAATTATAGCCGGTTAGTATCGCTTCCCAGAATTTGCTGTCTATTCCTGCATCAAAAGGCTCGGGTTCAAAATTATGTGTTGAAAAACCCACAAACCGTGTCTGACCTTTCTTTCTTGCATCATCGAAAACTTTCATAGTGTCATCATTTAAAATTTCTTCTCTTTTATCCGATTTGTGAAATAATAACAGGTCAACACGATCTGTCTGAAGCCTTTTCAGCGAGAGGTCAATCTCTTTACGTATAGATTCAGGCGTTTTATCCCTCAATCCTACTTTCGTTGTGAGGAAAACCTTATCCCGCTTGGTTTTCATTACACTACCGACAATCTTCTCATTCTCTCCCTTCATATAATAATGCGCGGTATCGATATAGTTGATTCCCGAATCTATAGCAGCATGTACAAGGTCGGCTTCCCTGTTATTCATCACACCGAAACCCATTTCTGTTACTTTGCAGCCGGTGGAACCGAGTTCCCGATACCTAACACGGTTAAATTTTGATGCCCCCTGTGAATAGATCCTTCGGGGAAAAAGACCTGTGGCAGCAAGACCGGCTCCCGCAGCAGTTCCGCCAACAGCTACACTTTTTAAAAATCCTCTGCGATTCGTTGTTCCCATGCTCTTCTCCTCCAACATATTTTTTTGAATATCAATGCAAATAACTTATTCATCCACGATATCGATTTCGATAATCACCCATTTGAATGAATCACTGAACTTCTTGCTTTCAATATTATCAGAATAATGATAGAAGTCAAGATTAAGTTGAACTGAGGGAAATCAATTTTATATAAGGTTAATGCCGGAAAATCTTGAAATCTATATTGTTGTAGGGGCCGGAAGGCCTCCCTGCGCAGCTAATTACTTGCTGACAGCACCGTATGGAAAAATTTTATGAACAGTATTATTAGTTGACATAAATATTTTTCCGGCTTATTTTTCGCGATTATAAACATTTATGTTTTATGCTGTCAAACTTGGGTTATAAAACACAAATAAATATAAGATTCCGCTTATGATTCCTCCTCGTTCACATTCGTACAAATTATCCCTGTCAATGATTTTTTTGTTCGCAGTGGCAATGGGATATTTTGAGGCTGCGGTGGTAGTGTATATCCGTGAGGCGTTTTATCCGGAGGGATTTTCTTTCCCGTTGAAAATGATTTCAGCACGATTCATCATTATAGAACTGTTTCGCGAAATATCAACAATTATCATGCTCATTACTGTCGCGGTCCTGTCCGGGAAAAAGTTCTGGGAGCGGTTCGGGTACTTTCTTATCCTCTTCGGTGTGTGGGATATTTTTTATTACGTCTGGCTGAAAGCAACCATCAACTGGCCTTCGACTCTTTTTGATTGGGACATTCTGTTTCTAATACCTCTACCGTGGATAGGGCCTGTTATCGCTCCGGGCCTGGTTGCGGTTCTGATGGTTGCAATCGGGGTATCGCTGACGTATTTACATCATAAGGGGTATAGTTATAAACCTTCACCGGCAACGTGGATGATGGCAGTTGCAGCTACTGTTGTACTGCTCTATTCATTTATACGGGATGTCGAAGCGGGATTGCACCAGACGATGCCGCAGCCATACCGCTATGAGCTTCTCTTCATAGGCCTGATACTGTATAGTGCAGCTTATATTGTTTCATATAGAAAGAAACAGAAAACTCCGTAGCATTGATCTTATATCAAATAAATTCCCAGGTGTTCTGTGCCGGGATTATTTTCAATTACTGCACTCGTCACCGAGTGACAACTTCGCCCGTATTATCTCCAGAAGTCCGGTAATAACTTCTTCCTCCACTTCATACTGGGACGCAATTTGGCCGCAGGAAACACCGTTGAGAAAGAGCTCCAAAACCTCATTTTCCTCGACTGTCAGGCCGGAGTTGTCTGACCCGGAAACAATAACATGTTTACTTAAATATTTTTTCTCTTTACGCTGACATTCTTCATCGTATGAAGCAATTTCAGCTTCCCAGTTTTCGTTATAAGGTTCTTTTTTGCTTCTTTTGCCAGCCACTGACTTTCCCTCAAACAGATTCGACGCTCGAAACGCCTGGGACCTTTTTCTTAACCAGAGTTTCAATTCCGTTTTTAAGTGTCATCTGAGCCATCGGGCAGCCGCCACATGCTCCTGTGAGTTTCACTTTAACCACATCGCCCTCAAGACCCACATATTCGACATCGCCGCCGTCAGCCTGCAGAGACGGTCTTATTTCATCCAGAGCTTCCTTGATTTGTTCTTCCATCGTAATACCTTTCTTTAATATGTGTTTATCAAATAAATATCATCTTTCGTTATTGTAACGAATAAACAGTGAAAAAGATACATTAAAATTTATATTCACCGGTAAAAACAGTTTCTGCGCCGCCAGTCATGTGAAGTTCGTCATGGTTTTTCCATTCTATGAACAGATCCCCGTAAGCAAGATGAACCGACACCGTGTCGAATACAAGGCCGTTCAAAATCGCCGCAACGACAGAAGCTGTAGCGCCTGTGCCGCATGCCAGAGTTTCGCCACTTCCCCGCTCCCAAACGCGCATCCTTAGGTTATTCCGGTCAAGAAGCTGGACAAATTCGGTGTTGATACGGTTTGGGAATAAAGGATTGTGTTCGAATTTTGGCCCGATTGACTTGAGGTCTACAGCATCAACATCATCGACAAATATCACACAATGCGGATTGCCGACATTGACCAGATTAATGCGGTATGATATGCCGTCGACAACAAGTTCCTCACCGATTACTCTTTCGGAATCCTCGCCGGTCATAGGGATTTGACTTCTCCTTAGCGACGGTGTTCCCATAGATGTCGTCACATCGGCAAACTTACCTTTGACGAGATGTGCTTCCTGTTTGTGAGGGCCTTTTAGTGTTTCAGTCACAAATTCGGTCTTATCCGTAAGACCGGACTCTATTACGTAACGGGCAAGGCATCTGATGCCGTTTCCGCACATTTCCGCCTCGCTGCCGTCGCTGTTGATTACCTGCATCCTGAAATCATACTTCTCTGAGGGACCAATAAGAATGAGTCCGTCGGCGCCCCCTCCAAGATGTCTGTGGCACATTCGGGGAGCGATCTCATGCGGATTCGGGAGGTTTTCTTTGAACAGATCGATGATTATGTGATCGTTTCCCAGCCCGTGCATTTTTGTGAATTTCAGTGTTTTCATTTTTTTGTCTCTCGCAAAGACGCGGAGGAGTAAGGTGTTAGCCCCGTCCTGGAGTTTAGTTACTAATTAAGTTCAAAGACTATTTTTAAAGCCTGGTCAATTTCATGCATTTTCGCAGATGACAGTTCCCCACGAATTTTCATCAGTCTCTTACTATGATCGACAGGTCGTGTTTGCAAACAGTCGGCTATGGATTTTTTCGGCAGACCATTACTTTTTGAAGGATGAATTTCAACATTTGTGGTAATTCCGGCTTTTTTGTCACTCCAGGCGGTAACCGGAACCACTTGGATAACCGGGACTCTCTCATTATAGACATCGTTAGTCACAATTACGCAGGGTCTGATTTTACCGCTTTCCGATTCCAGTGTCGGATCGAGATTTACGTCAACAATCATGCCTCTCTTCAGTTTAGTCATTCAGGCCATCCGGTTGACGCAGTTTCAGTCAATTCTTTCAAATCCTTATCTTCAGAATAAATTTCCGAATACAGGTCAGCGGATTCTTTCAGGCGTTCAAGTTCAAATTCCTTATTTTCTGGTGGTATTGTAACGCCTAAGTCTTCCAATACAATGATATGCCAATCGTTCTTTATTACACTAATTGGAATTCCACCAATTCCTAAAAAGGACCGACGCTGAACCCTCGAATCCCTATCCTTTAATATCTTTTCTTCCCATTCACGATTTGGTACTACTACGGTTGTGTGTTCATAATCCAGTCGTAATTCATCTGTTTTGATACGCCACTCCCTCTCCCACGTAAAATCAATACCATTCGAAGGATTATATTCTTTATGACGGAATTTATGTTGTGCATCCAGTATCTCATATTCTTCGTCAGGTTGATATATCACGGGCCGGCCACCTTTTTCAAAAAGCCATTTTTTATCAACCATGAATCCAAAAGGTGCATATCTAAATCCAAAAGCAGATCTATCCGCAAGAATGAAAGAAAGCTTTGCAATTGGGGCTTCGCTGAAGCATATGCACTTATATTTACCCTTAATGTCTCCGGTGCCACCAAGTAATTTTTTCTCTTTTAGTATGTTAATGAAGACCGAGGCGGCATCGTTCCAAGTACCTCTTGTCAAATGGATCAATTTTGAACTTAAATCGTCTCTGTTCATGTTTATTTAACTTCCTAATAATCTGTTTATTATTTAGAAATATATTTACTATAACTAAACACATAGTGATTGTTCTTAAATTTAAATTATATCCGTGTCTATCCGTGTTCATCTGTGGCTATTTTTTTACCTGAAACTATCATTTCTTCGGCTCAATAACTTCCATACCGCCCATATAAGGCCTCAGAACCTCGGGAATGACCACAGAGTGATCCTTCTGCTGGTTGCATTCGAGAATGGAGATAAGAATACGCGGTGTCGCCACGAATGTATTGTTGAGCGTATGACAGAACTGCACATTTCCTTTTTTGTCACGGTAACGAGTTTTTAGCCTGCGTGCCTGGAAATCGTAGAATTTACTCGATGAATGAGTTTCTCCGTACGCGCCGCGCGAGGGCATCCAGCATTCGATATCGTATTTACGCTTCTGCGGCTGTCCGAGGTCGCCTCCGCATACGAGAACAACCCTGTAAGGGAGGTCGAGAGCTTTCACCAGGTTTTCGGAATTTGCAGTTATTAATTCGTGTTCCTCTGCCGAAATTTCATTGTCGGCTTTGCAGATTACCACCTGTTCCACTTTCTGAAACTGGTGGATACGGTACAGGCCTTTTGTATCCTTGCCGTATGTTCCCGCTTCACGGCGGTAGCAGGGAGAAATGCCGCAGTAGTGGAGCGGCAGATTCTTTTCGTCGAGGATTTCGTCGTAATGATAGGATGTCACCGGCACTTCTGCTGTA
>JABHYP010000576.1 GCA_018656855.1 Candidatus Latescibacterota bacterium
ATACTTTGCGGCATGCAATGCCTCCGGCGTATGCTGTAATGCGTTCTGCCAGTATGTTTGCCGGAGAAGAAAAAGGCCTTTCATTCGAAACATACCTAAAAATCCATGAGACGATATCACGTGCCGACTCTTTAGCGAATATTGGGATAATTCCTTTCACTGATAGCAGGGGGTATATACATGATAGTAATCTTCACAAATTATACGCTATGTCCGGACTGTTTGTGACAGAGCAGGAAGCCGGTAGAGGCCTGCCGGGTGATATGACAGTTTCACAGGCATTTCAACAGCTTGTTCAACCTGAAGCTTTAACGGGCATACTCACCGGCGGCGAATCATACCGGCGAGGGAACGAGGATTTGCTTCGCGCAGCCCCATGGCAGAGTCTCTTTTCGGGCATGAACAGCTTATGGTGGGCGAAAGGTTGGAATGGGGTAGAAGCTGCTCTTACTCCTTCTTTCGCGCCGTCGCCGGCATTCTCAATCGTTGCAGAAGAGGTCAGCACAATCAGGAGCGGAATCGACATGCTCCTTTCCGGTAGTTCCCGGCATACTGACGCAATCGGCATTTTTTACAGCATACATTCAGATATTCCGGAGGGGAATAAGGCGTCAGATACTTTAGATAATACGATTTTATCGATACGGTCGTTTTATAATTTATGCCGTGACACAGGATATTCACCTGTGTTTATATCAGATAAACAGCTGGCCGATTATCAACGGAACGGCGCTTTACCTTCCGGCTCCGAATTAACCGTGCTCTTTCTACCTGATGCACAGGCTATGTCCGATGAGACGGCTGAAAATATCACATCATTCGTTCAGAACGGGGGAACTGTTATTGCGGATATGCGACCGGCGGTTATGAACGAACATTTTGTAATAAGAGAATCGGGTGGATTGGATGCCATGCTCGGGATAACACAGGATATGGAAAGAACTTCACCCGGGGAAACAGGCGCTTTTATCTCAAAAGATAATATCGAGGAATTACCGTCTGGTTTGAAGATACATGATATTCGTTTTGATTCTTCCGTAAGGATTCATGAGGATGCCCGTGTTCTTGCTTCGGTGGAAAAAAATCCTGCGGTGATTGTCAATCAATACGGCGATGGTCAGGGTATTTTTCTCAATATGGGTATGGAACAGTATGAAAACATTCGTACAAAGAACGCCGGAAGAGTATTTCGCACCGTCATATCCCGGTGTTTCAGAATCGGCGGAATAGAGGAACCTTATATCCGATTTCTTAATACAACCGGAGATTATTCTCCTGTGGTAAACATCAATGTATTCCATGATAGTGACAACATCTATATTGGCGTACTCCCGGATCCCCTTTCTAAAGCGGTTAAAAGCAAAACAGGCAGTGGGAACTTACCGGACAAGGGAACAATAAAAATAAATACGGGTGAGCATCCCTATGTGTATGATGTTCTGAACAAAACATTTCTTGGTATTACAACTGATATATCTGTGTCTCTTTCGCCGGGAAAAGCCCTTTTGTTTTCTCTCCTGCCTTACCGTATCAGGGAAGTGAAACTTGCTTTTAAAAAAAATGTAATAACAGCAGGCGACTGGCCTGAATACACTGTTTCGGTTATTCCACACAATAACACAACAACACCGGGGCGCCATGTAGTTCAGCTGCGTGTCACCGGGCCTGACGGGGAAGAACGTTCGTATTTGACCGGAACATATGATGTTATAGACGGGAGGCTTGAAGGAACTCTGCCCATTGCATCAAACGAACCTCACGGGAGATGGAGTATGCATGTAAGGGATATTGCTTCGGGCAAACAGGTTGAACGATTTTTCATGGTTATGGCGGTAGAAAGACTCAGATAGAATTACGGATTATTTCTTAAGTATTTTTCTATTGTGTTAATTATTTAGATTGAAAACGGTTTGGCGGATTTACGATAATGAATAATGAAATCTCACATTTTGGATTTATAGCATCCGTGTTCATTGCCGGTTTTTTTGGATTATCACTGGGATCTTTTCTTAATGTTATCATATACAGACTGCCGAGGAAAGAATCGATTGTTTTCCCCGGTTCCCACTGTACACACTGTGATTCGCCGATATTGTACCGTGACAACATACCGGTTGCAGGGTTTATCCTTCTCAGGGGAAAGTGCAGAGCGTGCAGAACCCCAATTTCATGGAGGTATCCTCTTGTCGAAGCGGTTACCGGATGTATGGTAATAGTATTGTTCACGCTTAATGGCTTTACACTTAATTTTGCTGCCGATACCGCTCTCGCTGCTATTTTGCTTGCTGCTGCAATGATTGACCTTAAACACATGATAATCCCCAATCGCCTTACATATCCGGGAACTTTGATTGCTGCTGGATTATCTTTCAGATGGGGATTGGACGGGATTGTGCGCGGGATACAGGGAGGACTGGTCGGAATTTTTATCCTGTCAATTATGTATTATATTGGAAAGTTGATGTTTAAAAAGGAAAGCATGGGCATGGGAGACATTAAGCTTGCCTTTGTAATAGGTGTTTTTGTAGGCCCCTTCTGGTGTTTAATAGCCTTAGTACTTGCGATCTTGGTTGGGGGAATATTCGGAATTATTCAACTTGCCACGGGGAAAAAAAATATTGCCCAGGAGGTGCCTTTCGGACCTTTTCTTGCTACAGGAGGATTTTGTGTGTTGTTTTTTAAAAGCCAGATTATATATCTTATAGAACAATATCTTAAAATGTTATAGGCCTATCCAGTTAAAACATCATTAAAGATTATATATAAAATGCAGCTCTCCATATCCCCAGTGGGGG
The DNA here is from genome assembly GCA_018656855.1 of Candidatus Latescibacterota bacterium. Classification (GTDB taxonomy): domain Bacteria; phylum Latescibacterota; class Latescibacteria; order Latescibacterales; family Latescibacteraceae; genus JABHYP01. The sequence continues at coordinate 2,796 of JABHYP010000576.1, forward strand.
CAAAAAATACTGGAAAACTGCAAGGATAAGCTCCCCGGGGATTTTGTTGAACTAACTCGATAAACGTAAAACATTACAAATAATTATCGAAAAGGAGGAGAACAGTGCCTAAAATAGATAAACTTTTTCATCTTCTCAAGGAGCGAAAGGGTTCGGACCTGCATATCAGCGTTGGAGCGCCGCCACTTATCAGAATTTCCGGCGAGCTGACACCGATCACTTCAAATATTCTTCCACAGGAAGAAACCAAAAAACTTCTTTACGAAATTATGACTCCATATCAGCAAAAGACCTTCGAGGAAGATATGGAATCGGATTTCGCTTATGCTGTTTCGGGTCTTGCACGCTTCAGGGCAAATATATTTATGCAAAATCGTGGAATTGCGGCGGTTTTCAGAATCATTCCTGAAGAGATTTTGACCGTTGAACAGTTGAAACTCCCACAGCAGTGCCTGAATTTTGCTAAACTTCACAAAGGACTTGTCGTGGTGACAGGGCCGACAGGAAGTGGAAAATCCACCACGCTTGCTGCTCTTGTTGATTATATCAATGACACACGCTCAGAACATATCCTGACAGTCGAGGATCCTATCGAGTTTGTTCATCAACCCAAGAAATGCCTCATCAACCATCGGGAGGTCGGCAGGCATACGCATTCTTTTGCCGCTGCGTTGAAATCTGCTCTTCGTGAAGATCCGGATGTAATTCTCGTCGGCGAGATGCGCGACCTCGAGACAATCGGTCTTGCCATAACAGCCGCGGAAACCGGACACCTTGTTTATGGCACGCTTCATACATCAAGCGCCGCAAAAACAATTGACCGAATAATTGACGTTTTCCCCGGTGGTCAGCAGGGACAGGTGCGTTCCCAGCTTTCAGAGGCGCTTAAAGGAGTAATAGCGCAGATACTGCTCAAAAAAGTTGGTGGCGGAAGGTGCGCAGCCCTCGAGATCATGGCAGGAAATCCCGCTATTGGAAATCTGATACGTGAAGGAAAAACATACCAGATACCGTCGATACTTCAAACATCAAAAGGTGATGGTATGCAAACAATGGATATGGCTCTCCTTGAACTGTATAATAAGAAAATGATTACAGCAGAAGACTGTATTGTACGCTGCATCGATAAAAAATCAATGCGTGCGCAAATAGGTGTATAGTCAGAATTCAAAATCAAAATTATTATATACATCATGATAGTAGCAAGCGCCTTTATTCTGGATACTGAATTCTGTCTTATTAAAATATATCCCTGATTGATAGTATTTATAAGTGTATTATCCTCTGTATGGTTGACGTTTATACTATGTCAATTAATTGATTTTTCTCAATTTTTTAGATTTTTTTAATTATTATAAAATGGTAATATTTAGGGATATATTAGATAACTCTTAAATATATCAAGAGGTTATATAAATAAATATTTTTCTTGACAGATTGTTATAATTCAGATAAATTTACACCTATGTAAATGTATGTATGTGTTTTTTCTGGATTCTATCTTTTTGCGAATGTTAACATATAATATTATTAAAAATCTCATGGGGGTGAGTTGCCACCCTTTTTTTATGTTTTTTGTAATTTTTTACGTCGGGTATGAGAAGGTAAAGAATGCAGCTTTTTCGAAAAAAAACGAGTACAATTGGCCTTGATATAGGCACAAGCATGATCAAAGCTGCCAGGGTTTCGTTGAGCGGTGACAAACACGTACTCGAAAGCTATGCGATGGAACCCCTTGAAGAAGGCGCGATACAATCAGGTGAAATAAAAAATCCCTCCAGTCTCGCACAGTCGGCTGTCAAGGCAATGGAACAATGCAGCCCGAATGAGAAGTATGTTGTTGTTGCATTACCCAACTTTGCAATTCTCTCTGAAGTGCTTACCATGGACCTCAGACCAAAGAAGGAAATGCGTGAAGCGGTAATTGTGGAAGCGGAGCGGATATCCCCGTTTGATATGAGTGAAGTTGAAATAGATTATTCAGTTCTGGAACGTAACGAAGAAACCGGGAAGATGAAAGTTCTCATGGTTGCGGCCAAACAAGATATTATTCTCTCATATATCGCCTTTCTTGGCGAGGCAGGGCTTCGGCCGTTAGCTCTCGATGTCGATTTATTTGCTTTAACAAATATCTTTTATAAAAATTATGATATTGAAAAACATCAATCCTCTATCCTTCTTGATATTGGCACTGAAAGCACAGTAGCTGCTTTTATGCAAAAAGGAATTTATCATTCATCGCGCGACATTTCTGTGGCGGGATTCAGTTTTCAGAGAGAGCTTCAGTCGCTGCCTGAAATAACTCCTGAACAGATTCATAACATTCTTAATGGTCATATTGATGAAGGGCTCGACCCGAAATCTATTACAAAAATTCTTAATATAGCGGGCAAGGAATTTGCTAATGCTGTCAGTGTGGCCAGTTCTTATTTTCAGTCATCGGATAATGTTGAAAAGGTCGATTCTATTATTTTGACAGGAGGTTATGCGTGGATTCCGGGCCTTGCTAATATTCTTGAGCTTCGTACAGGCGCCGAGGTGATTGTATTAGATCCATTTATTAATGTTGAATATTCCGAAGAGCTCATGACCGGAGTTGATATCAAAAAACTTGGAACGACTCTTTCTGTTGCGGTTGGATTGGCTATAAGAGAATAATAAGATGGAGAAAGATTTGTATATTGATATAAATCTGTTACCTCAGGGTTTCAGACCCAGAAAAAGGTTAATCAAGTTTGATTATAGATTCTTATTAGCGGCGGTGATTATTTCAGGCGCTATAGGTCTGGGCGGTTATTATTTTCACATTCAGCGTTCTCTCGATGATGTGGCAGATCAGATTAAATATGTAAAAGCTCAAAGACAGAAAGTTAAAAGTATTGTTGACCTGAGCAATGAAATTGAGGTTATAAAGAAGAAAGTAGAGAATTATGTAAACATTATTAAAGAGCTGACTGCGGATAGCGACCTGCGTTTTTCAATGATCGATCATATAAATTTTGTGCTTCCTGAAAACCTGTGGTTAATATCGATCACAGAGTCGAAACCATCCGGAAAGGTGGTATTTGATATAGAGGGGATGTCATATTCAAAGGATGATATTACGAAATTATTAGCCGGTCTTGAAAAATTCGAAAAATTTAATAAGGTCTCGCTTGAGTCAATTACACCTGCACCGCTTGAGGATAGAGATGCTTACAGGTTTATTGTGAATGTGGAACTCAAAATTTCCAATCCTACAGAGGAAGAAACGGCCACACCCGGGTCGAGAAGAAGACCCAGAAGATAGGATATTTGTAATTTATGGCTATAGACTTTGACATCAAGGACCCTAAAAATCAGAAGCTGATTGCTACGTTTTTGATACCTGTTGTGATCCTCGTTGCTTTTTTCCATTTTATTATAAAGCCCAAAATGGAGGAAGTCAAAACGAAAAATACCGAACTTGTTAATCTTCAGGCCGAATTGAACAGTGTTCAAAAAATATTAAAGCCAATAAAAGAACTCGAAGTAATAAAGAATAATCTTTTGAAAAAGCATGCAGAACTCGAGAATCTTTTACCGGCAAAAGAAAATGTGGCTGTGCTTCTGAATCAGTTCTCCATGGTTGAAAAAGACTCGAAGGTATATATGGTTGGTTTTGAAGCTGCTGAAACAGTGGAAGGTGATAACAAGCCTTATCGTGCTAATAAATATGAGATAACCATCGAGGCGGGATACCATCAATTCGCCACTTTTATCAGCAATGTTCTTGCTCTTCCGAGACTTTTGAGTTTCTCCGATTTAAACATAACCATGAATCCTTCGGCACAGATGAAGACTGAATCATACGAAGGATTTGAAGACCAGCCGAGATATCTAACTATAGAATGCACGCTTACTTCTTATGTTTTCAAAGGCCTGAGTCAAAATGAAGGATCTCAATAATGAAAAAGATTGTTTCTGAGAAAGTAATTTTGGCGATATTGTTCTTACTAATTTTTGCGCTTACAGAAGTATTTGCACAAGAAAGTGATATAACAGAACGTACCAAAGATGAAGAGTTACTTATTGAAAGCGAGAAGCAACTCCGGAAAATGAACGAAATGCTGGAAAATATTGCACAGAATAAAGTGGATGATAAGACGGGCGAGCTGTTGCCAACCACGGGAGCGCAGTCGAATGTACCTTTATCTGATTCACAAGAGGCACAGAGTGATTCTCTGTCTGTTTCCTCAGAGAAACCGGACTACCAGACTTCTTCTGCGGAGCTGAAACCAGAAGTCGCCGAAACTTCTGCATCTGATTCTATATCCGTTGAATCGAAAAAACCACCTGAAGAAGACCTTGCCGATTATTCGCGGCCGAAACTTCTATATGAATCCGGACAGAATCGTGATCCGTTTGAAACACTTATGCCGGAAAAAGTGGCGGCGGAAAAGAAAATAAAAGGGATTTTTGATTACGAAGGAGCTGCGATTACAGGTATTGTTAACACTGAAGATGATGAGTACGCGCTTGTTGTTGACGCCGATAATTTCAGTTATGTGCTTCGTGAAGGGTACAAGATTTTCGGAGGATATGTAACTCTCATTACAGAGGATGCCCTTCACCTGTATATTGTGAAATACGGCCGGGCAAACAACATAGTTATGCGCCTTGAATCTTCAAAATCTACGGTAACTTCGGAAATCGAACAGGGAGGAGTTTACGTTCAAAGACCGGGTATCAATATCGCCTATAAAAGAGACGGACATGCTCAGGCAAAAATCTCGGTTGACGATGTAAATATACCCTCTTTCAATATAATAACAATTGAGGAACAATGGTTCGGCGGGAAAGAAACTGTTACCGATCCCGAAGAAATCCTCCCGTCAGATTCAGAGAGCGAAACGTTTACTCTTTACGATCCGCCTGATAATACTATAATCGCCATTCCCTATGTATTGAACTGGACAGAATATGAAGGAAAAGATATTCGTTATACTTTATATATTGACGATGACGCTGATTACAGTTCTCCGGTTTTTATAAAAGCCGGTATTGAAACATCATCATTTCTTCTGACTGAAGATATAAAACTTCCGTTGGACCAAAAGTTATTCTGGAAAGTTATTGTTAATGATTCAGAGGTAAATCAGGTGGTCTGTCGACGGACAGATATGTCATTCATAATAAGATAACAAACGATCTGGAGTTTTGATATGAGATGCCAAATGTTTTTTTACACGATTCTGTTCCTCGCAGTTATGGTTTCTGTGCCATTTCACACGGGCTTATGCAATGTGGACGAAGATTCTTCAATAACCATTTCCAGACTTGATTTTGAAAATGCCGATATCGGACATATCATGAAAATACTTTCTGATATTGGCAATCGAAACATCATCGTTGACAAAGATATTGAAGGCCAATGCTCTATTTACCTCAGGGATGTATCCTGGGAGGAAGCCCTTGTTGCCGTGCTTAAGATGAACAACCTTGTGGCTTACGAGGATATGGGATTAATCAAAGTGCTCACGGAAGAGAAATATTTTAGCCAGATAGTAATCCTGAAAGAAGCTAAAAAACTGGAAAAGAATGAAAAGAAGCTTATCGAAGAAGTGAAAGTTCATGTCGTGAAAATTCATAATGCGCGTGCCGAGGAGGTTAAAGCCACACTTGATCCTCTTTTGGGCGAATTTGATAAACCCTCTGTGGACATTCGGACAAATTCGCTTGTTTTTACAGTGACCGATTCAAGCCTCGTAGTAATTAATGATATTATTAAAGAGCTTGACACTGAAACGCGCCAGGTATCGATAGAGGTTAAAATGGTTACTGTTGATGCCGGTTATGTATCAGAAATTGGTGTAAACTGGTCAGCGGTGAAAGACGGAAACAGGGGGGCGCAGACTACTATCGGAGAAGAGAACAAACTGTTACTTCTGACGTATGCCGGAAAAATCTCTAATTACGACATTAATGGCACCGTTGCAGGTCTTATAGATAAGAATAAGGCTGAGATTGTATCGAGACCACATATAACCACACAGGATAACGTGTCCGCGACCATCAGTTCCGGACAACAGGTTCCTTATTTGACCTATGATGATGCGCGTAATACAGTCATAGAGTTGGTGGATGCGTCCACTCAGCTTATAGTTACGCCGCATATACTCTCCGAAGAACGTATACTTCTTGAGGTGGACGCATCGAGAAAGTCTGCCGATGGATTCGGTCAATCATTGAAGATAAACGAAGAACTCGCACAGGTCAGTATGATTACATCTAATGGCGAAACTGCTGTTATAGGCGGTATGAGGCTAATGCAGGAATCCAAGTTTGATTCAGGCATCCCTATCCTTCAGAATATACCGCTTCTTGGACAGCTTTTTAAATACACAAAAAGAGAAAATAAGAAAACTGATTTGATCATATTTATTACACCGCGAATTATCACTGAAATCGAATCGCAGGTGAGCGTAAATTAATAGTTTCTCGTTTGTGGTTTATGGTTTGTAGAATTTGAAATTTCGGCCGGTATAGCATAAATTGTTTGATTTTTATGCGTTTGCGGTCAACATGGGCAAACATGGGGATTTGCCCCTACTTTAATGTTAATAACTGATTTTTATTAAAAGCATCTCTGATGCCCGGAGTGGAACTATGAGGGAGTTACTACGAAACAAAACGTTACGCTTGAGTTGGCTAATTATCTTTTTGATGACAGGCGCGCTTTTATTTTTTTCATGTGAAGAGAGTACCGGACCGGGTCAGACCACACCGCCTTCCAGTAGAAAATTGCTAATTTATTCTGACAAAAATTCGATTCCGGCAAATGGCGGTTCAGCACAGATACTTGTGAAAGTATATGCTGAAAATGATACCACTAATGTTATCAGCGGTGTTAAAGTGGTATTTGCAGCGAATCAGGCGGGAACGCAACTCGCTATTACCGTGCAAAATGATCTTGCCGACGCCAACGGATAC
>JABHYP010000577.1 GCA_018656855.1 Candidatus Latescibacterota bacterium
AGGGGCGTATTACCTTTATGTCGCCGATAGCCAGGCACCGGCCGGTTCACAGAGAGTGTCGGGCAGTAACAGTCCTGATCATATCCTGAGGTTCGGTATTGGGATTTCACTCTCCAGCGCTCACAGCGGTTATTTGCAGACATTCGGCTATGCTGCCGATGCTGGATACCTGACAGGCGTGACATCGCTTGCAGTCGACCGGGAGAAAAAACACCTCCTTGTTACCGAGGACGCTTCAGCGGCGGGAAACCCCAGAGTATATACTCTGGATGGCGATTTTATCGGGAAAACTGACGATTAGGTGTACTTTTTTTATTATTTTTATGGGGGCATAAGGACTATTGACTTTTCAGCAGTGGTAATTTGGGAATTATCCCAGCACAAATTAAAACCAAACACACATTTTATTAAAAAGGACTTTGAAATGAAAAAAAATTATGTATTCACAATCAGCATTAGCTTAATCGCTTTTATGGTATTTTCCTCGCTGACGCTTGCTCAGGACCTTAAACCGATAAAGCTTCCTGACCCGCAAACAACCGGCGGTATGCCGCTAATGCAGGCGCTGAAGGAAAGAAAAACCTCACGCGAATACAGCACAAAGGAACTTCCTCCAAAAGTGCTTTCGAACCTGCTCTGGGCGGGATTCGGAATAAGCCGTCCGGACGAAGGGAAGCGTACCGCTCCCTCAGCATCGAACAAACAGGAAATTGATATATATGTAACCACCTCAAAAGGGCTTTATTTGTATGATGCGAAGTCGCACACCCTCAACCCTGTCTTTGCGGGGGATATCCGTGCCGCAACGGGCAAACAGGCATTTGCGGGTGTTGCTCCGGTGAACCTCGTGTTTGTAGCGGATTTATCGAAAATGGGCGGAGGTTCCGACACCCAGAAGGGAATGACTGCAAATGTTGACACCGGATATATAAGCCAGAATGTATACCTGTACTGCGCATCGGAGGGGCTTGCGACCGTAGCCCGTGGCTGGTTTGACAGGGAAGAACTGACAAAAAAAATGAAGCTGCGTTCAAACCAGAGAATTATACTTACGCAAACTGTAGGATACCCGAAATAATTTCTGTGTGTTATAAATTCAGACAACACTTGTATACAGTTTTTTTCAGCTCCAGTAAACTTGAAAATAACAATGTACAGAGATAACAGCCGCAAAGTCTTTAAAGAATATTTTTTTCACTGTTCTTTAGTGTATTTGCGGATAAGTTGAAAATAATCAATAATAATCAAAAAATTTCAGGGAAATAATAGTTTTGAAAAACCCCTTCTGATAATACTATTTCCCATAGAAATAAAACTAACTATATTAATAATAGATGTCCTTTTATTGAAGCGCCCGATAATAATCTATCACTTAGATAAGAATCGTGTATCAAACAGAATATCTTATAAAACAGATTTTATTGGACATTTCACCTTTGGAAATGTTTTGCCGAATTGGAATATAATATTATTCCCACTTAAAAAGGGGCTCAAGAAATGAACAAATACAAAGTCACTAATGTCGTTTTGGGAATCTTCTTTCTGGGGTCGTTATGGGGATTTATTGAGGCATCTTTCGGTGACTGGCTTTACACAAACACAGTAGCCCATCCTTCCATATATCTTACCACATTAGCGATATGCATACTTGCTTCATCAAAAGAATTTTACAAGTATCGCTGGACAGGAACAGCGTTAGGCGCAATTGCCATGCTTTTTAAATTTGTTAATATGCCATTCTTTGCCTGCCATCTTCTTGCCATATTCCTACTTGGCTTCGGTTTCGATCTTGCCTATGAACTGATTTCCCGTTTCTATCGCGGCACCTTCAGATTGCCTATTATCGGATTGATCGGCACTTATTGCGGCCGTGCACTTTTCGCAACTATCATAACATATTTGGTGAGATACAGTTACTGGACAGAAGCCGGAATTTCCAAAGTAATCGACTATATTTTCATAACAGGAACCGTTTCGGCTATTCTTGGTAGTATTGCAGTTCCAATTGGAAATCGTCTTGCGAATCGGATACTCATATTCTCCCGGTTGAAACTTCGTCCACAAATATCAACCGCGACCGTTTTTACAGCAAGTGCGGGAATCTGGATTCTTCAGATAGCATTATGAAATAATCACATACTTTAAAAAACTATCACGTATGGACTGCATACCGGAATAACATATAGAATCAGTTTCTGCTCCACCGCCAGTCAAGACCGATAAGTACAGTTCTTCCCATCGTAGGGTAACCATATTCTTCTTCATAATCTATATCGAAAATATTTTTCAGGTGAAATGAAACTGTGATATTCCGTTTTACTTCGAATAGAAGGCCGGTATTCTCAACATGGTAGGGATCAAGATATGTATTGATTTCGGTTCTTCTTTCGCTTACAGCCCGCATAGTAAGATAGAAGTTTACAGTACTGATTATTTGATAGTTGAAAAAAACATCAGCCTTCCAGGCAGGACGATATTCAAGCTTTTTTCCATCTCCATCATGTGCATCCAGTGTAGCGACTGATGAACACAGCTTGAAAGCTCCATTTTGTACAACTCCGCTTATTTCAACGCCATCCAGGGACGCTTTTTCCACATTGTTGTAGATATTGAGTCTGCCCGAACGATAGATCATATCATGGAGTTGATTCATAAATCCCGTCACAGAAAAATCAAGAAAATCGAAGAGTGTTCGAGATATGCTCATCTCCCATTTATATGCCCATTCCGGATTAAGATCAGGATTACCTGATGTTATTGAAAACAGATGATGGAGTGTGGGAAAACGACTCACCCTGCTTACTGATCCGGTAATTGTGTTTCCACCAAACAACCATTCCAGATGAAATGATGGATTGACACTTGCTGCGGTATTATCCCAGCTATTATAGGACAGTAGTAATCCTGAAATTCCACCTCTGAGAAAAAGATTCGGGGTAATACTTCTTTCATGTTCGGCAAATACCCATGTTGTTACCGTGCGGTTGATGAACCAGTTATATCCGCTGTCAGCCTGACGCCTTGATTCATCCCATCGCATCTGTACACCGAAGTTCGATACTCCATTTCCACCCGGGAAATATGATGAAGAAATGAGCAAACCAGCGCTGCGATTGTCGTGTGCACTGATCCAAAAAACATTTGAAATATCATACTGTTCATCCCGGTAATCCACAAGCTCGTTCTGAAATCGGTCGGCGTACAGTTTGGCTTTTACCTTCCATGATTGTGTCCTGATAGGTTCGCCGTCAAGATTGGCGGACATTCTATTCCATTTTCTGAAACGCCAAAAACGCGGCTCATACACTGACGACGGAAGGCCTTTTGTCAGGTGTGATCCTCCAATATTCAATCGCCATTGAGAATTGTCACGAGGGCCAAACAACAGTTTTACGCCGAGATCGGTTCTGCTATAATCACTGTTATTGCGCATGTCACCGTCTTCCAGCGCTGTACTCTCAAATCCGGAAGATAGAGGAAAACCAGCAGTAGTACTACGTCCGACATGAATACGGTAACCAATCTTTTCCATACGTCTCCTGTGGACTATGTTTGTGCGGATTTCTTCTCCGGAACCGGCGCTTAATCGCACATCTGTAAGCGGACCGTCATCAGATTCATCGGTTATTAGATTGACAACGCCTCCCATGGCGTTGGGGCCATATCGTACGCTTGTAGCGCCCTTGACAATTTTAATCTTTTCAATATCTCCTACTCCGAGTGTTGATAAATCAATTTTTCCGTAATAGGGCTCATTTATCGGACGGCCATCCACCATGATAAGCACATCTCGCGAAGTGAAGCCACGAATCATAATTTCCGAAGAGTTCTTATGCCCGGCAGTCACCGATGCACCGTAAACACCTCCAAGAATATCCGCCGATGACGCCGGACGCTGTATTCGTATCATATCGCTTGTAATACTCATCTCTGAAGCCGAAGTTCTGACAGAATCGGTTACTACTAACTCTTCCATTAAATAGACCGGGCGCGAACTATTTTCTTCCTGAGCCAGACAATCAGAAAAAGAACAAAACAGGAATATTACAAGAAGTATACAGGACATCCTTACCAGCACGAGGTTAATCATGGTTTTATTCAAATCATTCCGAAGGAGTTTTCGCAATCAGGCGGTTGAGCGTTTTGATCTTGAACGAACCGGTAATCTCAGAATCGGTATATAGAATCTGATCGCGATCAATTATATAAAATCCTTTCTGAAGTTGTTCGTAGGATAAAATTATTGAATAATCATCTGCGGCTATGAGTTTATAAACATACGATGAGGGTGAACTTACAACTTCCTCAGGAATAAATTCCGTGAGCGCTATTCCATTCAAACTATCTTCAAAGGCTGTCTGCGTCATTTCATCAACAATATGTTGAATGAGGCTGTCTGCAGGTGTGATGAAATCAATTTTACGGAGGATTTTCAGCTCCGCCGCATCTCTGATATTATACCGGCTAATCAATCCGAGAGAAATATCAAAAGTGACTCCCATGGTGGATAATACAATATACCCATCCTGCATGTGATCCCAGCTATTGTCCGGACTCCCTTTTAAATTGGCATAAAATCCGTCTGAACCGATGGGACGGTATGCATAGTTATATGGCTCGGTGATTAGACTTGTGTCCACGAGATCGGAGAGTTTAACCGTTTTCTGTTCCTCTATAGTGTATACAGGCAAGTCAGCGAGATTCAATTGTGATGAAGAAGAGCTGTATGTAACCATGAAATTATACGTTTCTTCAGGCCCTGCCGGAGATACATCATCACTGCATCCTCCAAAAAACATAATAGCAAGAATAAGAATAAAAGTTGCATAAATATCTTTTCCTGATGAAATCATTGACATGTGTGTAATCTCCTTAAGAAAAACGATAGTAATTTATTCATTATATGCTATTTTACCAATTGTTTACGTAAAAGCACTATATAATCAGAAATATTTTTAAGCCTTTTACTTTTTACCAGGATAGCTACATGTCTGACCAGACCCAATACTAACAAAAATGTGAAATCCTGCCCTGAAATAACTGATTCGAATTGACTGCCATAGCCGTTAAGAAAAGCGCTAAAAGCATGTTTTGCCGAAAATTCGGGTATGGTAAATTCAAGCGAATGTAAAAAAATAAAATGATTTACAAGTTCCTCAAGCCTGAATCCAATCATTGCGGACCCATCGAGAACGCCTGATAAATCGTTCTTATCAAACAGAAAATTACCCATTGACATATCGCCATGCAAGATAACAAATTCTTCGTCTATAGTGATACTGTCATCAAGTAATGCTCTAATAAAATCATAGTCTCTTTTCGTTATTACGGATGATTGAAAAAGATATGTTGCCGCCTCGTCAACAGGAGAAACATATCGATCTTCAAATGTTTCATCAACACACTGTAAAGAACTGGGTAATTGCCGCCCGGTAATAAATTCATGAATACAAGAATTAGATATGTATCCGAAGCCAGCGGCATTAACAGGGATATTATGGATTAAATGCATTGCATATCCTATCTGTTCAAATAGTCGATCTGTATCGGAAACGTGACCGGTGGATACAATATTTATTACCGATACACCCGGCAGCCATTCCTTAATAATATATGGCTGCGTTAATATTTCCCCTGATAAATCCAATACATATGTCTCCGGGACAGGAATTTTACTGTCATATGATTTAACCGCAGTATTGAAGAGGAACTCATGGGATGGATGGTGATGATCAAGGAAAATCCCCATTTTTAAAACCAATTTTCTTCCTTGTTCTGACTCAATAAAAAACGACGAGGCGCTCTTCCCACCGGAGAGGAGAGTGATGTTTCGAGGTGAGAACCCAAGCCGTTGAGTACATGCAGCCCGGATATCTTCAATATTTATATACTTATTATTTTGCCGAAAAGTTGCACAGGTTCTTTCAGGAATGGAAGGCAGGGCCTCTCCCGGTATAATAATTGTTTTTTTTAGCACTGAATGTTCAAAGCGCTCAATCATTAAATCATCTTTAATTTATAAATATTCAATTTCGTGCATTTTTACATATTTTCCGCCTAAATATACCATACGAATAAAGTGTGATGCAATACGGAAAACACTTTCTTCTTATTCGTTATAGAATGCTTAGCCCGATTAATTCATAATATTTTTGTTCTCGCAAAGCCGTCAGAACGCAAAGAATTTTAATTATAATTTTTTCAAAATAAAATGTATTACCTTAACCCAAGGGGCGAGAATAAACTATATTCAAAACAAAGCTATTACGGATTATTATAGCATAATTGAACACATTCCCTGTTTTACTTGTTTTTATTATATATAAACCAGTAAGGGTAGGGGGCTGCACACAGCGAAAAATGAAGGCCTATCTGAGGTATGTTTATTACTTGACTGATTAATTAATATTAACTATATTAGTTAATTGAATAATTTTTCATATTATAATTCATAGTATCAATTTTTCAATTTATAAGGAACATTCAATGAAAAAAGGTATTCATCCGAAATATAAGAAAAGCATGATAACCTGCGGTTGTGGAAATTCTGTCGAGATCAAATCTACTAGCGGTGATTTGACAGTTGAAATTTGTTCCAGTTGCCACCCGTTTTTTACCGGCAAACAGAAGATTGTGGACTCCGCCGGCAGGGTTGAACGTTTTCGCAAGAAATACGGTCTGGCTGAAGAAACCGATTCCGAAAAATAGCACATCCCATTTTAGAATATTCAGGAGGCCTTTCCGCTTTGACGGGACGGCCTTCTTTTGTAACAAATCCATTCCTGGAGGCTGTAAGTGAAAGTATCTCCGAAACAGAGTTCTCCCGAAATTTTAAGCGGTGATTTAGATGACACAGTTAACATGAATGTTGGTGGACAGGCAGTCATGGAGGGAGTTATGATGCGATCGCCTGAAGCTATTGCCACTGCGGTCAGGCTGCCGGACGGGACCATCGAACTTAAAAAGCGTCCATATACATCTTTTGCGAAACGCTACAAGATGGATAACGTTCCTATTGTTAGGGGAGCTGTGAATTTTTTTGAGATGCTCATCATCGGCATGGATACTCTAAACTGGTCTGCCGATATTCAGATACGGTTTGAGGACAAACAGAATGGAAAAGAGGACAGCAAAAGCAAATCTTTCTGGAATTCGCTCATGCTTGGCGCATCGATTGTACTTGCTATTGTCATTGCGTTTGCTGTTTTCTTCGCCCTTCCAATTTTTATCGCAACACTTATCAGGCTGTCGAAGGGAGCGTTTCTTTTCAATCTTGTAGCGGGTATTATCCGCCTAATGCTTTTCATCCTGTATGTTTTCCTTATCACAAAAATACCTGATATTAAACGCGTGTTTCGGTACCACGGTGCCGAGCATATGAGTATCTTTGCCCTGGAGGCTTCCGCACCTCTGAATATAGATTCAGTTCGCGGCGGAAGCAGATTCCATCCGCGGTGCGGCACATCGTTTATTCTCATTGTAGCACTGCTAAGCATTATACTTTTCGGGCTTGCCGACTCACTCTTTCCACTAATTTTTCACCACATGCAAAGCCTTGCTGAACGACTTGCCACCCATTTTTTGCTTTTGCCTTTAGTCGCGGGAACATCGTATG
>JABHYP010000578.1 GCA_018656855.1 Candidatus Latescibacterota bacterium
AGGACTCGACAAGGATACTCTTGTGATATTTTTCAGCGATAACGGGGGAGAGCCGCCCGGAGTGAGAGGCTACCTGAAACCGGTTCCGACATACAGAACAACAACCGCTACCGATAAGTACGGTGACAACGGCCCTTTCCGGGGAGCGAAATATTCGTTATACGAGGGAGGCATCCGTGTTGCAGCGACCATGTATTGGCCGGGAAGGCTCGAGCCGCGTAAGGTTGATAAGCCAATGATCGTGTATGATATTTTCCCGACAATCGCACAGCTTGCGGGCATTGCAGTACCCGAAGAACTGAATATCGAGGGAATGAATGTCTGGCCCGCGGTTACCGGCGGAAAAACGAACGAAGACCGTTTGTTCTACTGGCATATCGGGAACAAATTTGCTGTCCGCAAAGGCGGATGGAAACTTATCCATCGGGGAAGATCATTCGAGAAGGGCACAAGCGAGCTGTACAATATAGCGGAAGATCCGTATGAAAAAACCGAACTCTCATCGGCAAATCCCGGGAAATTCAAAGAACTGTTCGAGGAGCTGAAATATCAGCACTCACTGGATAAATGAAGGTTCAAGATAAGATTAGCGAATAATTTTTTAGTTAATTAAAGGAAATAAGTATTCTTGTAACCGATAAGTCTTTTTTAAATTGGAGGAGAGTAACATGAACTTGAATTTTCTTAATTCTGTGACATCGGAATTCTTAGGCAGGTTTAAACGACGTGATTTATTCAAAGGAACCGGGCTTGTGGCATTAACCGGTTTGTTCGGATGTAAAGAAAAAACTATTTCCCGGACACCTTGCATCACGATTCCCACTTACAAGTCGATAGGAGTTAAGCCCTTTATCAACTGCTCCGGAACCATTACAAGACTGAGTGGTTCCTTGATGCTTCCGGAAGTTAAAATGGCAATGGAGGAAGCGAGCAAGAGTTATGTAGTAATTGATGAATTAATGGACTCAGTCGGCAAAAGACTGGCAGAGTTGACCGGCGCCGAATGGGGGTGTGTAACTTCAGGTTGCGCAGCTGCCTTAGTCGCGGGTACTGCTGCGTGTGTTACACATGGCAACACCGAAAAGATGGCGTTATTCCCGGGCTTTCCAGGAATGAAAAACGAGGTGTTGGTCCAATCGAGTCACCGCATGGTCTATGACCGTTCCATAACTATGGTAGGAATGAAAATGATCCATGTGGACACAAAAGAAGAAATGGGAAAGGCGATAAATGAACGAACCGCCATGATTTTCATTTTTGGTACCGCTCTTGACAGGGAGGGGATTTCACTTGAGGATATGGTCAGTATCGGAAAAAAACATGGTATTCCGGTTATGGTCGATGCAGCGGCAGAACGCCCCGATGTTCCCAACGTATATATTGAAGCAGGCGTCGATCTGGTGGGGTATAGTGGAGGCAAATGCATGCGGGGCCCGCAAGCTTCAGGATTACTTCTCGGTCGCAAGGACCTTGTTCAGGCGGCGCATTTAAATATGTCGCCACATCATGCAATTGGCCGTCCCATGAAGGTTGGTAAAGAAGAAATCATGGGCTTATTAGCAGCGGTTGAACTCTGGATCATCGGCCGCGATCATAAAGCGGAGCGTAAGGAATGGGAAAGGCGATTTGCCTACATCAATGACAAGATAACTCAAATACCAACAGTAAAAACAAAAGTAAATGAACCTCGTGGACGATCAAACGTCTCGCTGAGATTGTCCATTAGCTGGGATGAGAAAACGGTTAAGATATCGAGAAGTGATATGAGCATGCAAATGCGGGATGGAGAACCGCGTATACTGGGCGGACCTTCGCTTTCTGCGTATATGATGGAACCCGGTGATGAAATACCGGTGGCACAAAGGATTTATGAGATTCTTTCAAGCGCGGTTTGAAAGACTATAGGTGTTATTAATTTTTAATAAGCGAGGATAATATGCGGACTTTTTTCTTTTTTACAGCGGTTTTACTAACGGTTTGCCTTATGGGCATCGGATTTGCAGGCGGCCAAGAAGAATCGTTAAATGTTTCGGGCGAGTGGGACATAGCTATAGAGTTCTTTGCCGAAACCGGCCATCATACCGTCATTTTCACTCAGGAAGGCGATTCACTTTCTGGAGTTTACCGCGGACAATTTTTAGAGGGCGATCTTACACATGCGTGGAGGGAAATTCGATACGTATATTCCGGGAAAGGGACGGTGAAGGGAAACGCTATTGATTTTACCGGGCATCTTAAGAATGGGCCTTTAAGTGTAAATTACCATTATACGGGGACGGTTCAGGATGATAATATGAAGGGAACGGTTGACATGGGAGAATACGGCGTCGTTCCATTTACAGCCAAACGTAAGAAACAATAATCGCCCTGACCTTCCGCAGAAAATGGAGCAAATAAAAAGTGAAAATTTGAGTAATTCGCTTGTATAAAATTCAAGAGGTGAAGAAGAATTATGCCATAAGGAAACTTCACTGAACTACCCTTACGCAAGTGTCGAGGTATCAAAAACATACTCACCCCCTGCCCCCCTCTCTCGCACGCGAAAGAGGGGGAAATATCGGTACATCCCGGACTCGGGTTCCCCTCTCTACCGGGTAGAGAGGGGTTAGGGGTGAGTCAGAATTTGAGGGAGACGTGTCTCTCAAATGAGATATTTCAGTGTTTATCAAGCATGTACGTGGCAAAATTTCTCAATCAGCATGCAGATAATACTTGTAAAAGGATTTGGAAGAGATAATATTTGTTTACCAAAGATATTGCAGGAAATTATAACTACTCATGACTTTGATATGGGGAATATCGATTAAATTCGAACCTGTTGCGGCTTCCCCAAAGAGTGCGTATCTTCCTAATCATGTTTTAATGTCCGCGCACAGGATTTTCCCGTTGAAAAGGAGACGCATTATGCCAGAGAACATCAATGCATCTAGACGCAGGTTCCTGAAAATTGGTTCCTCGATGGTCCTTGCAAGCGCTGCGTCATCGTCAGGTGCAAAGGTAATTTTTAAGCGAAAATCACCCGCTTCCAGGGAACTTCTCGAAGTTGGTATTATCCTCGGTTCAGGCGGTCAATCGAACGGCATCTGGGGCAAATTCCTTAATCCGCCGGAAGGAGAAGTCAGACGTACCGGCATGATTTTTACCAAGGTATGGTCGGCCGATCCAAGAGTTGCGGGGCGATTCAGTAATAAAACCGGCGCTGAAATTGTAAAGAATTATGACAGCATGGTGGGCAAGGTACACGCGATGTTTGTGGATGACTTCTTTGCAGTGGCCTATAATTACAAGCTTGCACAACCATATTTGGAAGCAGGAATACCCACCTTTATAAACCGTCCATATGCTGACTCGATGTTGAAAGCCCGTGACATGGTAAACCGTGCAAAGAAAGGCGGAGCGCCGCTCATGACCGGATCAGACTGGGAATTTCTGAAGGAAGTCCACACTATCAGAAGTAAGGTTAAACTTGATGAAATAACCGGCTATGAGGCATGGAATTCCAGCGCGGATTATTATTCGCACGGTCTTCATGGTGTGTGGATGGCATACACAGCTATTGGCGGGGGTATCCATTCGGTATCATTCAAGTCAAAGAACTGGCGCACCTGTGTTAATCCCCATGATCCGGAAAAGTGCGGTATAACCTATGTTTTATATAAAGATCGCGGTAAGGGACCGTTCATCGGCAAAATAAATGAAGGTCAAATGCCGGGAATAGGCCTTAATAACTGTGCAATCATAATTCAGCCGGGGGACCAGACTCACATCCACCACTGGGTGGACGAATGGGGACGCGATGAATTTGCGTGGCTGCCCATGCTGCACCGCATCCAGCGAATGTTTGAAACTGGAAATATGTACCAGACTCACGACGAGATACTTGAAAAAACCGCCATGTTTATTGCGGCATTTCGCTCCCACCTGGAAATGGATGGCAACATGGTCTCGCTTGATTCATTACCGGAAGACTGGGCTATCGGTTCTCCGTACCGGGATGAAAACTCGAAGACAGCGATTGATCCGTATATAAAACTCTTCGGAAAGGAAAAGGGCGTTTTACAGCCATTATAGGAATATGTTTCGGATTGTTCCTTTATGGCGCCACATCATCAGCTACGCCAATTGTGGCTCCCCATTGTTATTGTTATAGTATGAGATATGATCTTTATGCCAAATCCGTGAAAGAAATAAAAAAGAGGGGCATTTCAGTGTTTATCAAGCATGTACATAGCAATATTTCTCGAACAACATGCAGATAATACTTGTAAAAAAATTTGAAAGAAGTAATATTCGTTTTTCAATAAAAATTTTTAGAGATTTCGACTGGTCGTGATTTTGAAATGGGGAATGTCAGTTATAATCAAAATTTCCGACAATCAACTCAACTGTCCACATCAGGGAGGACGTATTGAAACGGCACATTGACCTTGCACTATTAATTCTTTTAGCACATTTTTTCTCTCTGTCCTGCAGCGGCGTATCGAATGGGCTAAAAGGCCTCTTTCACAAAACACCGTCTGTGGGAATCACCTTCGCGACCATCCCCGGCGGTACATTTCAGATGGGAGATGAAGTTGGTGATCTATGGGATGGTTGCCGTCCTGTACACACCGTTACAGTATCTGGCTTCGAGATGGGCGCTTACGAAATAACGAACGCAGAGTATGCCGATTACCTGAATTCTGCTCTTGCATCGGGTGATGTAGAACTGAAAAACGGTGATGCGTACGGAAAAAGCG
>JABHYP010000579.1 GCA_018656855.1 Candidatus Latescibacterota bacterium
AAAGAGGGGGCGAAAAATATATATGCCGGCTGCACACATGGCGGTTTATGCGAAGACGCCTGCGAGAGGATTCAGAAATCCCCCATGAGCGAATTTGTGACAACGAACACCATACAGCAGAATAAGTGTCGCAACTACAGTAAAATTACAGTGTTAAGTGTCGCAGAGCTTTTTGGCGACGCTATCGTTGCCATTCATATGGGCACGTCTGTTTCAAAACTGTTTCCTTGAAATCTAAAGTACAAGGTTCAAAGTTAAGGGTTTAACGAAAATGTAATATAATCCTTAAGCTGTGAACAGAATTTCCGAGGTTTCGTATGAAAAAGATACTGATTATTCACGGTCCCAATCTTAACATGTTGGGAAAAAGAGAGCGGACTGTCTATGGCGATGTCGGCCTTGAAGAGATAAATAAAAAAGCAGCCAAGTACGGTCAAGCGCTTGGTTACGATGTTGAAAATTTTCAGTCGAACAGCGAAAGCGACATAATTGACGCTATCCATGCAACGCCGGAAATATATGCGGGCGTTATAATCAACCCGGGAGCCTTTACTCATACGAGCTATGCCGTTCGCGATGCCATTACGGCGGTGAATGTGCCCTTTGTGGAGGTTCATCTTTCAAATATTTACAGCCGCGAGGAATTCCGTCATACATCGGTAACAGCCCCTGTGTGTGCCGGCCAAATATGCGGTTTTGGCCCGGAGTCGTATGTTCTCGGAATAGAAGCATTACATCGGCTTTTACAGAATAAAAAAATATAAAAATTTTATATACTGTTGCATTAAAACTTCGTATCAGGTATCTTTATTTTTTAACAAAGAGTTGTGTGAACAAAATTATGTCGCCGGAGGTTTAATGAAAGAAGCTCTTATGTATACCGACATTCCTGATGTCACTCTATTTGCCCGCGGCAAGGTACGTGATGTGTACGATATTGGAGATAAACTTCTTATTGTTGCGACAGACCGTATAAGCGCCTTTGACTGCGTTATGCCTAACGGTATACCCGGCAAGGGGAAGATTCTGACTGAAATGTCGCTCTTCTGGTTTGATTATGTCAGCGATATCGTTCCAAACCATCTTATTACATCATCTGTTGACAAGTACCCCACGGAAATAGCTCCGTACCGCGACCAGCTTGAGGGCTGTTCGATGCTTGTACGAAAAGCCGAGAGGATAGATATTGAGTGCATCGTGCGAGGCTATATTTCTGGAAGCGGATGGCGCGAGTATCAAAAAACAGGAGCAATCAGCGGCATCAAACTTCCGTCGGGTCTTGTCGAATCACAAAGGCTGCCTGAAACCATTTTTACTCCCTCGACCAAAGCGGAAACAGGTCATGACGAGAACGTGAACTTTAACTTTGTAGTGAACATGATCGGTGAAGAACGAGCAACCGAGATAAGAGAAATCGCTATAGCTGTATATGAAAAAGCACGTGCCTATGCTGAAATGAGAGGAATTATACTTGCTGACACAAAGTTCGAATTCGGGCGTGTGGATGGCAGAACGATTCTGATTGACGAGATTCTTTCGCCGGATTCGTCTCGATTCTGGCCGGTTAAGGAGTACAACCCCGGCGGATCGCAGCCTTCCTTTGACAAGCAGTTTGTCAGGGATTATCTTGACAGCCTCAACTGGAACAAGACGCCGCCTGCTCCTGAACTGCCTGAGGAAATCGTAGCAAAAACGCTTGACAAGTACAGTGAAGCCCGCGATTTACTTATTAAATAAATGGCCGCGGATAAAGGCTTAAAACAAAATGTTAAAAGTTAAAGTGTGAAGTAGATAATGATAAAAAATTGTTTTTATGAAATGTTATTTGTCAGTATTCACCGGTCATTTCAAACAATGACAAGCAAGTGAGACTTCAATAGCAATATTATGGAGATGTCGCAATGAAATATAAAATTGTACTGAAAAAAACTGGTGAAGGTTACAGCGTTTCATGTCCTGTACTTACTGGATGCTGGTCTCAGGGAATAACGGAACAGGAGGCTATTGATAACATTATAGATGCCATTCAACAATATTTAGCGGCTGTATCCGAATCACTAAAGGATGCAGATGTGCGTGAAGTCGAAGTTGGTGTCTAAGTATGCCAAAGATTCCGGGAATCAACCATATGCGCGCAGTCCGTGCCCTGGAGAAGGCAGGCTTTCAAATCATTCGCCAAGGGAGAAAACACATTGTGATATCCGATGGGACCAGGTTTCTTACCATTCCGCGGAATAATCCTATCAATGCATTAACGATGGGTGGCATTGTCCGGGATGCAGGGCTGAACGAAGACAACTTCCGTAAGCTATTGTAATAACTAACAAAATGCTGCACCTTAACTTCCAGAAGAGATTTTCATGAAGACGCTTGACAAATGCAGACAAACCCGAGATCTGCTCTTAAACTGATAAGAATTTGGTCACGGATGAACACGGATATATTGAAGAAGGATAGAGTATAAAGTGAAAAGTGTTGTTTAAGTGAAAAATATTCAATTCTCAAGATAAAATCTTGATTTAACTAAAGGAGCACGCGAATTGAAGGTACAAACAGCTCTTGTAAGTGTATCCGACAAAACCGGTATCGTGGAATTCTCCAGGAGCCTGGCGGACATGGGTATCAAAATCATCTCAACAGGCGGCACCGCACGCGCGCTTGGTGAAGCGGGAATATCGGTGACATCAGTCGACCAGGTGACCGGATTTCCTGAGATCCTGAACGGCCGTGTAAAAACCCTGCACCCGAAAGTTCATGGCGGTCTTTTAGCGGTGCGGGATTCCGAAGACCACATGAAACAGTTAAAAGACAATGGTGTTGATACTATCGACCTCGTGGTGGTGAACCTGTATCCCTTTGAAAAGACAATTGCACGCGAAGATGTATCTATAGAGGATGCCATAGAAAACATTGATATCGGCGGCCCGACAATGCTTAGAAGCGCTGCTAAGAATTACCGGTATGTCGGCGCTGTTATCGACCCCGCAGATTATGAGATCGTATTGGGAGAGCTCAAGGCTGAGGGTGAACTTTCGGAGGATACCCGGAAATACCTTTCTGCAAAGGTTTTTCGGCACACAGCTGATTACGATTCCGCTATCGACACTTTTCTGTCTGATAGGTTTCTCGGGGAACACATTTCCAGAAGCCGGTCTGTTCAGTGATAAAGAAAAATGGGTGTGAGATGTGGCGAATAAAATAATAGTGTGTCTGAAAAGACGTGTAGTGTGAGTATTTAATGGGATAAAGTATTTCCTTCAATAATATTATTGCATGGAGAAATATTTATGGGATTTCTGAGCAGTCTCATGACAAGTGATATTGGAATCGATCTGGGTACGGCTAACATACTTATCTGGGTTCGCGGTGAAGGTGTCGTCATAAATGAGCCTTCGATTGTAGCGATGGAAACTAAAACAAGACGTGTTCTGGCAGTGGGGGCAAAAGCAAAGGAGATGGTGGGTCGCACACCTGGCGAGATAGTTACTATCAGACCGCTCCGTGAAGGTGTGATTGCTGATTTTGAAGTGACCGAGGAAATGCTTCGTGTCCTGCTCAAACGGGTGATAAAAAACCGATTTCTCGTGAGACCACGGATTGTTGTCGGAGTGCCCTCAGGGATAACGGAAGTTGAAAAACGTGCTGTCCGACTTTCGGCGGAACGAGTAAATGCCCGCGATGTGCATCTCGTATCCGAACCCATGGCAGGCGCAATAGGTGTCGGCATAGACGTCCATGCTCCCATAGGTTCGATGATTATCGACATCGGTGGAGGAACTTCAGAAATAGCGGTGATTGCGCTATCAGGGATAGTAAACGGAGCCACTTCGATCCGTATCGGCGGTGATAAGTTTGATGAAGCCATAGTACAGTATCTAAAGAAAAATTATAACCTCCTTATCGGTGAACGAACCGCCGAACAAATAAAAAAGGAAATTGGAAGCGCCTGTAAACTTGAAAAGGAAATAGAATCACATATTAAAGGGCGTGACCTCGTGGCAGCTATACCGAGGACAATTTCCATCAGCTCTGTTGAGATTAGAGAAGCGATTGCAGAACCGACGAACGCCATTACCGACGCTGTTATGCTTTCGCTGGAAAGAACACCGCCGGAGGTTGCGTCCGACATACTTGACAGAGGCATTATTCTTACCGGTGGAGGCGCGCTTTTGCGCGGTCTTGATATTCGATTCAGAGAGGAAACCAGTCTACCCGTTCACGTTGCGGAAGATCCGTTGACCTGTGTGGTTCGTGGAACGGGAAAGATTCTCGAAAACATCTCCGATTACAGAAAAGTTCTATTTTAATCAATGAGAAGAGCGTTCCAGTTCATTGCGGAACATATACGACCGTTCACGCTTCTTGTGACTCTTTTTCTTTCAGTTTCCTTGATGCTCATGGGCGAGAGTTCGAAAACCCGTCTGTCAAGAGCAGTGACAACGGTTGTTTTTAATACCGGTCATTATAGTTTTTCCTGGGGTATTTATACGCTTAATCTCTGGAGTGAAAACAAGTACCTCAGGCTTCAGAATCTCAAACTCTCCGAACAGATCAGCCATCATG
>JABHYP010000001.1 GCA_018656855.1 Candidatus Latescibacterota bacterium
AACCGAACCTTCGCCGCCGAGAATTCCGCCATGACCATCGTGAATTCCCGCGTTAATATCAACCGGAATGATGTGCGCGCGCCATAGGGAGTGAATGGGCGAACGCTGTGTATATTCCTCGTCAATTACGGAGGATGCACCGGGAGGGCCGCCGCAACATCTTTCAATCTCATCGAAATATTGAAGTTCCCGTTCAACGGATTCCCTGTGCCACCGAGCCAGGTCGCTTATGGGAACCCATGAGCTCACCGCTGTCCATGTCGAAGGTGAAAACGCCGCAGCACGCAGCGCCATCATCCCGCCGCCGCTGGCCCCGGCAAGAAAAATCCGCCTGTGATCAACATCAAACTCGCCGGCTGCCCAGTTCACAGCATCGACAATATCATTGAGCGCGGCCTGGGAACAGCAGGCTTCCGGCTTGTTATTGACGCCTCGGAAGTCGGGGAAGATCAGGTGCCAGTCCAATTCTTTACAACGGCTGGAATACTCGGTGAACGATTCCTGCGTATAGTCAAAACTCCACGTGTGAAGCGCTACGAGGAGCGGACGTTTTTTGCCTTTAGCCCGAAAATATCTTACTTTCTGCTGTGTGCCGTCATACGAAGATGTAATGGAAATAACGTTTCTCTGCACCGTATTCTCCCTCTCTGAGCGTGCCCCCGGCTGCGGCGGAAAACATCCTGAGCCATAAAAAATGGCTCCCGCAAAAACAACAGCCAGGCAGTAAAAACCAAAATAACCAATTTTTCCGCGTTTTACAATTTTCATGAGAACAACGAGTGAAATCCAGCCGGTTACGAACGCGGAAAGAGCGCCTATAACATACGGTCCCTGAGCAATCGATGAAAATCCTGATCCGGCTGTATCAATAAGCGCCAGAAGTGTTGCTCCGGCTATCACCGGGATGGAAAGTAAAAATGAGAATTCGGCCGCTTCAGTACGTTTGACCTTGAAAAAAAGCGCTGTCGAAATAGTTGAACCAGATCGTGATATGCCCGGGATAATAGCAAGAGCCTGCGCTATGCCAACAGCAAAACCCTTTGCCGGACCGATACTGCGTTCACCCCGCTTTACAAAGAAAGTCGAAACAAGCACAATACCGGTAAAAAACAAAGCCGCGAGTACTAAAACAACCGAAGAAAAAAGGCCTTCGATCGCATCCTTCATGGTAAAACCTACCAGAACCGCCGGCACAGTTCCCACAATAAGAGCAGTCAGGAACTGTAAATCCTTCGAGAGTCTATAACATTCGACGAGTGAAGTTTTTCCTTTGATACATGATTGCAAGCTTAGGGCACATCCCGAGATAAGTCTTAAAATAGTTGTCCGGAATACTACAAGCACCGAAAGCAGTGTCCCGAAATGTACGAATATGTCAAAATTCATCATGTTTTCGCTCAGGGCAAAAAACTGCTGCGCCAGAACAAGATGTCCTGAAGAAGATACTGGAAGAAATTCTGTCAGCCCCTGAACTGTTCCGAGAATAAGCGCATGGGAATATGTCATGATTAAAATCCTTTATTATGGCTAAAAGTTCCAAGTTTCAGGTTTCAGGTGTCAAGTTTTAAACCTTTAAACCTTCATCATAATATATCCCATCATTCGTCCGGACTGAGCGCCGTCACGCCTGTGGGAAAAGTATAAAGATTCATTGCAGACGGTACATTCGGGAATAATTTCAATGTTTGCAGGTTTCAGGCCTGAATTCAGGAGACGGTTCAGAAGTTCTGTTCTTAAATCCGCATAAATCCTGCCATTTCGGTATATGATAGAATCATGAGCCAGACGCCCGGCAACGTCAGATCCGACATCGTAACAACATGGCCCTGCTGAAGGTCCCGCTGCAGCTACAACATTTCCAGGATCAGTGCCGGAACAAACAGTCATAACATCTACTGCTTTTTCCGCAATACCATAAACAAGCGGCCGCCACCCGCAGTGGACTGCGCCAATCACCTTACGTACCGGGTCGAACAGTAAAAGAGGAATACAATCGGCAACCTTGACAGTAAGGAAAACTTCGGATTCACTTGTAATAATTCCATCTGTTTCCAGAGATATTCCTCCAGAATCAACAATGCTTACACGGTCACCGTGCACCTGCTCCATAACAGCCGCTTTCGCCGCATCAACGCCTAATAAGCTGAAAAGGATATTATGGTTCTTATCGACAGTCTGTCGATCATCAGGAGTTTTATAACCGAGATTGAGAGAGTCGAACGGAGGCAGGGACACTCCTCCAGTACGTGTAGTAAAGCCGCATACCAGTCCGTATTGCTGAAAAATTGAGGGAACTATAGGATTGAATTCAGCCATTTTGAGATGGAATATCCTGCGGTGATCTCATGTCCTGGCGAACGACTCGATTGACGTTTTTTATTTTACGTATCTCTTTCATGAGGAGGTGAAGGTTTGTAAGGTTCTTAATATCAACATCGAAATCGCATAGAGCTGTATCGTCACTTGTGGTAACGTAAGCCGAACGGATATTACAGTTGGATTTAGCAATAGCGGCGGTGATATCGTTCAGAAGGGTTTTACGGTTTAGAGCTTCTAAGCGGATACTTGCTACAAAAGAAACACCATCGGCAGGTTTCCAGTCTACATGAATGACCCGCTTCATATTTTCTTCATTAGCATGTATATTCTCACAATCGCTGCGATGAACGATCATTCCGCGGCCTCTGGTAATGAATCCGATGATGTCGTCTCCGGGTAATGGCTTACAGCATTTGGCAAAGCTGACGAGAAAATTTCCCATCCCCTGGATCGAGACATCAAGAGGAGATGTGGAGACAGCCTGTGTTTTACTACGATTACGCTTTTCAGTCAGGCCGAAATAATTCTGTATGCTGTGAAGTGAAACGGTTCCTGACCCCAGACCAACAAGTAAATGATCCCAGTCCCGCTGATGATACTTCTTCAAAAGCTTCTCACGGTCATTCCCTGTGAGTTTTCTTTCGAGGGCTTTTCCGATCTTGGAAATCATATCCAATCCAAGAGCGTGGCTTTCTTTTTCATGCTGGCGTTTGATCCAGCGGCGTACCAAACTGCGTGCCTTGGCGGTTTTAACAAAGTTTAACCAGCCGGGATTGGGATTTTTGTTCGGATTCGTAAAAATTTCCACCCACTCGCCACTTTGCAGTTTTGTGTCCAGGGGAACCATTTTACCGTTTATTTTTGCCCCGCTGCAGTGAATTCCGATCTCCGTATGAAGGCCGAAAGCAAAATCAACCGCCGTAGCGCCTGTAGGAAGCTGAATGAGATCACCTTTTGGTGTAAATACAAAAATTTCATCATGAAAAAGGTCCATCTTGAGTTCATGTAAAAACTCTTTCGCTTCGGGAGTTCCACTCTGCCAGTCGACCATTTTTCTCAGCCATTTCATAAAAGAATCAATCTCGTCCGGCTTAACCTTCCCTTCTTTATAACGCCAGTGGGCGGCGATACCCGTTTCGGCGGTTTCGTGCATTTCATGAGTTCTTATCTGCACCTCGACCATTCTTCCTCCCGGACCGATAATAGTGGTATGGAGGGACTGGTACATGTTAAATTTCGGTGTCGCAATAAAATCCTTGATACGTGCGACAACGGGAGTAAACATTGAATGTATAATCCCAAACGTGTTATAACATTCGGAAATGGTATCAATAATAATACGAATGGCGAAAATATCGTAAATCTCTTCAATATTCTTATTCTCAATAATTATCTTGCGATATACACTATACAGATTTTTGAAACGCCATTGTATTGTATGTTTTATCTCTTCCTCTGAAAGGCGTTTTTTAACCTGTTCGATAAGTTTCTCCATATAATTGTCTTTATCCTCGCCGATACGTTTCACCGTTTGCTTTATTTCTCTGTATTCTCTGGCATGAAACCAGCGGAAAGACCTGTCTTCCAGCTCTCTTTTAATTGTGTAGATGCCAAATCGGTGAGCAAGAGGAGCGAACACTTCGAGTGTTTCATGTGAAATTTGCCTTCTTTTTGCAGCGGGAAGGAATCTCAGTGTGCGCATATTATGAAGCCTGTCGGCAAATTTCACCAGAACAACACGCACATCCTTTGCAGTGTGGAGAAACATCTTTCGGAAGCTCTCAGCCTGTTGCTCCTCACGGCTCATTAAATGTAAGCTGGAGATTTTTGTGAGACCTGCGATAATATTCTCGATTTCATCGCCGAATTCCCTTCTGACATCTTCAAGTGTTACCCGTGTGTCTTCGACAACATCATGAAGAATGCCGCATGCAATCATAACCGAATCCATATGGAGATCGGCAAGAATGCCTGCCGTCTGGATACCATGATGTATAAACGGTTTCCCGGACCTGCGGCGCTGACCGGCATGCGCAATAGCGGCAAAACGCAAAGCACGCTTAATAAGGTCTTTATCAAC
>JABHYP010000580.1 GCA_018656855.1 Candidatus Latescibacterota bacterium
ATCTATTCCGGCAGAACTTCTTGAAAGCGAGCTTTTCGGACATGAAAAAGGTGCGTTCACCGGTGCTTTGAGTCAACGAAAGGGGAAATGTGAGCTTTCAGGCGGCGGCACTCTGTTCCTCGATGAAATAGGTACGATGCGTCTTGATCTCCAGGCGAAACTTTTGCGGTTTCTCCAGCACAGTGAATTCGAACGTGTCGGCTCTTCACAAACACTCCATGTTGATGTGAGAATTATTGCGGCGACAAACGCAGATCTCAGAAAATTAACGGAACAGGGTAACTTCAGGGAAGACTTGTATTACCGGCTCATGGTGGTTCCCGTCAATATTCCGCCTTTAAGGGAAAGAAGAGAGGATATACCTGCGCTTGCAAAATACTTCGTAGAACGTTATAGTGTAAAATATGGTTTGGATTTCAGACTGACTGTTGAAAATATAGAAGCTTTTAAAGCAAAAAAATGGCCAGGAAACGTCCGTGAGCTTGAAAATCACATTCATCGCATGGTAGTGCTCCAGTCAGACAGTACTGTTATTGAAGAGGATATTTCGGCGGGTATCCCCGGCCGGTTGACAACAGACAGCATTGACACTATTGTGTCGGAAATAATTGAAAGCGGTTTTCCCGACCTTCTAAATACAGCACGTGAAAGAATAGAAAAACCCCTTCTCATGAAAATCATGTCAAGGATGAGCGGTAATCAGAGCGAAGCGGCTAAAATGCTCGGAGTATCGAGAAATACGCTCCGAAAAATGCTCGCCCGGTATTCAATGCTCTCCCAGGACGAAAAATTATCCCGGAGGTGATTATGAAAAATTTTGCTTTGATATCTGTATATATAATCGCTGTAATTCTAATTTCTCTGATTATGTACGGATGTGTCGGTTCATCTCTGGATGATGAGGATAACGAAATTGAACCCGTAAACAAATTTACCGTTTTCACCGTGGATGATAATCTTGCGGATAACCGGGTTACCGATATCGCTGTTGATTACGCTCGAAGAGGAGTATGGTTCACCACCTTAAACGGTATTTCTTTCTATTCTAACGAAGATTCAACTTTTACAACGTTCGCTGCTGAGTCTAATATTCCGGATTTGAAGGTGAGCGCGATTACGATCGATTTTCAGGGAACCGTATGGGCTGGAACTGAATCCGGCCCGGCATCCTTAAGCGACTCGGTTTGGACACCTCTCAGTGATATGGAGAATCTCGCTGACCGATATATAACCACTATTAAGGGCATGAATGACGGTTCTCTCTGGTTTGGCACCAAAAGAGGAGTAAGCAGGCAATCCTTTCAGGGATGGACATCGTATACCTTCCTGACTGGTCTTATAGGGGATGATGTTTCCTCTGTAACGGCCGATGCAATGGGTAAAATCTGGATTGGCACATCGAGCGGAATCAGTGTGTATGATGGTGAAAGCTGGAACCACTACACATCGGTTTTACCGAGTTTGATTGTCCGGGAGGTTTACAAAAGCAATAACGGAACCATGTGGTGTGCTACATCAAACGGTATTACTGCGTATGATGGCGCCTCATGGGTTCGTTACGGTACCTTCGACGGCTTGCCTTCACCGGGGGGGAATGATTTCGCGGAAGACCGGAATAATACATTGTGGATAGCAACCGACAGTGGCGTGGCACAATTCAGCAACGGGAAATGGATTGAACTCGACCTGCCCGAAGAGGTAGCTGATATAGCGGTCTATACGCTGGCAGCGGATATTGTTAACGGTGCGGTCTGGATGGGAACTGAGTTTGGGCTGGTGAGATACAGCATAGAAAGCAGTCAGTGATTTTGAATTTGAAATTATTATACCAAACCTGAAAAATTAAAAAAGTCCAGATTATACGATTTTTTTTCTAATTTCACGGAATAAATTTTCTTGATACAGCATTTATTTTCTATATAATTCCTGTAATATCTTTAATAAATTATAAATAATTGTTTTTGTTTATCTGCATGTTTATGCAAAAAAAATATACAGAGTTAACGGATTATTTTCATTTTAAGGGACATTTTAAGGTAACTTCGCTTGATTTTCATTCGTTATGAATCTATATTAATCTAACCTTCATTTCTTATTTCTTCCTTCTTTTAAACATATTACTTAAGTGGAGAAAAATGGCGCGGATTATTGCCATTGCAAATCAAAAAGGTGGAGTGGGAAAGACTACCACCGCTGTTAATCTTTGTGCAAGCCTTGCCGCTCTTGAACGGAAGACCCTCCTTGTCGATATTGATCCCCAGGGAAATGCAACGTCTGGATTTGGGATTGATGCCGATTCGCTTACAAACACAATTTACGAGGTTCTTATCGAAAAGATAGATGCCAGGGAAGCAGTTATAGATACTGAAATAGGTTTTCTTCATATTTTGCCCTCGAATATCAGACTTTGCGGCGCACAGATTGAACTGGTAAATATGCTTGAGCGTGAGAAGAAACTTTATCATGCAGCAAGGAGTCTGGATGAAGAATATGATTATATTATTATTGATTGCCCACCGTCGCTCGGAATACTTACTGTGAACGCCATGGTGGCGGCAAAATCAATACTTATACCCATACAATGTGAATATTATGCGCTGGAGGGTGTCGGACAATTACTCAATTCCATCAGACTTGTTCAAAAGGGTCTGAATACCGATCTAACCATCGAAGGTGTCCTTCTGACGATGTTTGATGGCCGTTTGAATCTTTCAAATCAGGTAACTGAAGAAGTCCGGTCGTATTTTGAGGACAGAGTTTATAATACTGTAATTACGAGAAATGTCAGGCTCGGTGAAGCCCCGTCGTTCGGTAAACCGATAATCCTTTATGATATTCTTTCCGCAGGCGCCAGATCATATCTTCAGCTTGCAAAAGAGGTTGATAATAATGCAAAGAAAGGCGCTCGGAAAAGGGCTTGAAGCTCTTTTCGGACCAAATGCCACTGAACAGGGAACGGAAGAGAAGACCGTATCACGTTCTTTAATTGCTGTCCCCATTAACGATATAATTCCCAATCGAAACCAGCCGCGGGAAAACTTTTCCATCGAAGCAATGGAAGAGTTAAAAAAATCTATTGAAGAAAACGGCATCCTCGAACCGCCGGTAGTCCACCGCAACGGGGAGTTATTTGAACTGATCGCCGGTGAGCGCAGATTTCGAGCTGCAAAAGAACTCGGCTTCGATTCCATCGATGTTATTATTATGGATGTCCGGTCAGAGCAGAGAACACTTGTACTGTCGCTGATAGAAAATATCCAGAGAGAAGACCTGAATGCGATTGAGGAGGCCAGAGCTTATCAGCAGATCATGAACACCATGAATATTACTCAGGAAAAGCTTTCCGGAATTGTTGGAAAAAGCAGGAGTACTGTTGCAAATACTTTACGGCTGCTTGCTCTTTCCGAAGATGTTCAGGCTATGGTGAGCGACGGTGTTCTTGCTCCTGGAAGCGCCCGTGCCCTCGTCACAGTAGAGGACAAAAATCTCCAGCTTCAGCTTGCCCGCAATATTGCTTCCGGCGGCCTTTCCTCTCGCAAGGCAGAAGAACTTGTCGGACGTGCCCTCACACAAAAACCAAAGAAATCCACGCAGATAGAACTATCTCCGTTTGTTGAAGCTTCCCGTCTG
>JABHYP010000581.1 GCA_018656855.1 Candidatus Latescibacterota bacterium
ATATCCGGGAATGGTTTTCTCGGTCTCCCCGTAGTGATCAGGGTTTTCATTGCGGTTATGGCAAGACCGGCTTCGCGGGCTCTCTGAATAGCGGCGGTTAATTCCGGGGGAGAGAAATAATTATATCCGGTGAGCACGGCTTCCCAGAATTTACTTTCAACAGCAGCGTCGAGCATTTCGGCCTGATTTTCATGCGTCGAAACACCAATAAAACGTGTCTGGCCTTTCTTGCGGTAATCGTCGAAAATCTTCATCAGTCTGTCATCCAGCACTTCCTCTCGCTTGTCGCAGACATGAAGGAGCACAAGATCTACATGATCGGTCTGAAGACGCTTTAGAGAGGTTGTCAACATGTCCGGCATGTCTTTTATGTCAATATTCTGTTTGTAGAACTTGATTTTCGTGGTAAGAAACACCTCTTTCCGGCGGTCCTTCATTACCTGCCCAACGATCTGTTCGTTAACTCCGTTCATATAGCTGTGGGCGGTATCGATATAGTTAATTCCAGAATCTATGGCAGCGTGAACAAGTGCGGGATCTCTCATGTTCATTGCTCCGAATCCCATTTCGCTCGCCCCAAATCCGGTTGAACCGAACTGTCGGTAAAAAACTCTTTTAAATTCCTTTGCCGGAACACGCCTGGGAAAAAGGCCCGCCGCAGCGAGACTTGCTACTACAGACGCGCTTCCAACTGCGGCTTTTCGCAAGAATTCCCGGCGATTGGTTTTGCTCATGGTATCCTCCGTGGGGGGAAAATAAGTAATATCATTTTTTTTAATACTAAACTAACAATAACAAATTATCGATTTTAAATGGTTGAACATACATTCTTATCTTTTCTTATCAGAAGATCAGGCAAGAATGTTCTGACCTATCAAAAAAATTATTCGATTTTGTAACATTTCAACAGATGTATGAAATAAAACCTGCACATGAAACAAAAGAAATTTTCCCGCTGTGCTATGTATTATGAGAGATCAAACAAATAATTCGCGGGCGAGGCGAACCGACCGTGTGAGATCGAGACCGTTCACACATTTCACCTTGCATTTCTCGCAGTCATCGCAGACATCAATCCGCCTTTCTGTGGGAAGCATGGCGTAATTTTCATGTGCGAGCTCAATATCGTCATAGCCATAAGCATATCCGAGGCAGCGGTTTATTTCGCATATCTCCACGCCCTTAGGGCACTTTTTCAAACATCCAGTGCAGCCTGAAACCCCCCGGCAGCTTGAGACACTGTTGTTCTGGCTGTAGCTATTGAGAGAGAGGCGGTCTGCAATTGTCATCTTCATTCCCATGACCGCAAGGTCTTCGGTAAGCTGCTCAAAAGCAGTCATTCCGGGAATCGTGGTGTCAATATTCGGATTCTGGAGAACCCACTTGAGTGCAGCCTGATTATCCGTAACCTCGGCGTTATGATTGGGATATCCTTTTTCCTTACATCTCTTCTGGGTTTTCATGGCGACGATTGCAAGCCCCGCCTTTCGAGCTCTTTCAATAGCTGCTGTAACATCTGTTGGTGAGTGGTAATTGTATCCGACGAGGACAAATTCCCAGAAATTGCTGTCAACGCAGGCATTGATTAAATCCGCGTGGTTTGTATGTATCGATACTCCTACATAACGGCACAGCCCGTCCTTTCGCGCCTTATCGAAGGTCTTTATCCATTTTTCATCAAAAACAGTCTCGCTTTCGTCAGGCATGTGCATGAACATGGTGTCCACATGGTCGACCTGAAGACGTTTCAGCGAGAGTTCCATCATTCCGCGGAGTTCATCGGAAGTTTTATTCTTGAAATAGACTTTTGTGGCAAGAAAAACTTTGTCGCGGTTATTATTCCTCTTAAGAACATTACCCACGATTCTTTCGTTTTCGCCCTTCATGTAACCGTGGGCGGTATCTATATAGTTGATCCCCGAGTCGATTGCCGCCTGTACCAGTTCTTCATCTCTTGTATTCATGGCGCCGAAGCCAAGCTCGCTAACCTTATAGCCTGTTGAGCCGAGTTTACGGTAAGCAACGTCGTATTTACCGGTAGGGTCTTTT
Organism: Candidatus Latescibacterota bacterium; assembly: GCA_018656855.1. GTDB lineage: Bacteria > Latescibacterota > Latescibacteria > Latescibacterales > Latescibacteraceae > JABHYP01. The sequence goes on from JABHYP010000581.1 coordinate 2,050, forward strand.
TTTAAGGTTCTACGGGATCCCTGGCAGGCTGAAGCAAGTCCGGCAGCGACTGGTGCGCTTCCGAGGTTCTTTAGAAAATTTCTACGATTTGATGAACTCATTATATCCTCCGATTTTTTTCTGTTATTATTATTCATGTGAATAAATATTGCACATCAGTGTTTAGCAAAGAGAAGACCCCACTGCCTTCGGCATCCCCATAACAGGGGGAATCAAAGGGGGGTAAAATTGGTGGATCATACAAATATTTTTATAATGTTTTCGTAATCACATTAAGTTTTGAGACATCGATTTCACCAAGCCCCATTTCTGCAGCATGTCTGAGATACAGAATATTATTGCCCGTTGCCGCTCTGTTGTTCCAGGGTGTGATTCCAGTAGCATACGAATCGACTGCAACAGGATCGCGCCCTGCAACAATCATATCGAGTTTTACCACCTTGCCCGGCCCCTGCGGGCCGCGTGTTGTGAGAGCCCGGATGGCATCAATGATGGTCAAATCCGGTTTGATAATAGTTGCCAGATCGGCGAGAGACTGAAAAAAATCACTACAGTTATGATAAGCCTGCCGGTCGTAGACAAGCCCGAGGTTTCCTTTGATTCCCAGACTAACAACCGTGGCGCTATGATTTTTTGCCACGGGCAAATTGATTAGAACATCAACTTCCTTGAGAATCTTTGCCGTTTTCGTGCTTTTCATCGCCTTACCTTTCGGGATAGGCGTTTCCTCGTAAAGGTTTTCATTTGTGGGAAGCATTAATATTGCGTTTTTGGTCTCTTTTACAGCCTTTGCCACTTCTGAGTCGGTTCCA
>JABHYP010000582.1 GCA_018656855.1 Candidatus Latescibacterota bacterium
CTCTTTATTGAAAAATCAGAATAGATAGAGAAGAATCCCTAAACCAGAACACGAGAATAAGCCACAGAAACACACTTATTTTGATTATCCAGCACCAAACCATCTCTTAAGTCAGGGGGTAAAGTGGTCCACGTAGCTCTGGAGGGATACAGCTGTCCTATGTTTTTACTATACAAAAATAACATTGATTTAAAGGGATTGTATATTTATTCTAATAGTGTGTGAAGTAATAGAATACTGAGTTGGCAAAAAGGATGAATCGAGTTTTAATGAAGATATCTTTTTACAAACATCATAAATATAATATTTTTTTACTGGCAAATTTTAACATTCCAAAAAGAAATATCTATTTCATTTTACTTTTTATCCTTTCAATTATTACACTGATTGACTGCGGGAAAGGAAGACCCTACTCCAACAAAAAACAACCACTTGCTGTAAATGGTATACTTGATTTGCGTGGATGGGATTTTAGATGGGATGGCCCTGTTGTACTTGATGGTGAGTGGGAATTTTATTGGAAAAATATTTTGTATCCTAGCGACTTCCCCGAAGATAACCTTCCTCAAAAAACTGCACTGATTTCTGTTCCTAGCAGCTGGGGAAACTTAGTAGTTGATGGAAAAAAGCTTCCACGTAACGGATATGCCACTTATCGATTGAAAGTCTTTATCGATCAACAAAAGAATCGGATTATGTGTAATATGTTTGAACAAGGCAAAGCATTTACATTGTTTGTTAATGGTGAACAAATTAGTGTCGGTGGCATGGTTGGTAAAAGCGCAGAATCGACAGTTCCGGAGACTTTGGTTCGTCCAAAATTGATCGCTTATGATAAAGAACAAATAGAAATAATTATTCAGGTGTCTAATTTTCATGGTAAAAAAGGTGGTATCCAGAATAGTATTCGTTTGGGAACAGAACGATGGATTCTTGCGTCCAGATTTCAATCCCGCTCAAGAGGAGCTATTATATTTGGCTTTCTTTCCATTATGGGGCTCTATCATTTGGTTCTATATTTGTTTAGGAGAAAAGATAATTCACCGCTTTATTTTATTATCATCTGTTTTTTCTTAGCATTATACACTATGCTTCAAAGCGAAGTATATATAATTATACCGCTGCGTTCAATCCAGTTCATTAGTTGGGCATTCAAAAATAAACTAATAAGCGTCGTTTTTTATCTCACCGTTCCTTTCTTTTTAATGTTTATAAATTCACTTTTTCCTAAGGAGCTTTCAAAACGTTACTTACGAATTATCCAGATCACAGCTCTATCTTTTGTATGTTTTATTGTTATTGCTTCAACAAATATTCACATCATAATAGATCAAATATACCAAATTATAACTCTCATCGCCGCTTTATACGTACTTTATGTTCTCATTCTTGCTTTAAAACGAAAACGTGAGGGTGCAGGTATTTTCCTTTCAGGATTTATTGTATTATTTATCGCAGGTATAAACGATATCCTAAATCCGAACACTCATATCGAATTAGTTCCTTCAGCGCTTATTATATTTATCCTTACCCAGGCAATTTTTCTGTCATATCGTTTTTCTTATGCGTTTAATACAGTTGAAAGGCAAAGCAAAGAATTGGAGCAGGAAATAAGAGATCGTGAAAAGGCAGAAGAGGAGTCTCGACACAAGCAACAGCAACTACTTCAGGCTGATAAAATGGCGTCTCTGGGCATTTTAGTTTCCGGAGTAGCACATGAAATAAATAATCCAAATAATTTCATCCTACTCAACAGTGAGATGTTATCAAAGGCATGGAAGGACCTGATCCCCGTATTAAAGGAACATTATGAGAAAGATGGTGAATATGATATTGCAGGGATTCCATACACTGATGCGCAGGAAAGAATAAAATATCTCATATCAGGAATTACCGATGGAGCAAAACGCATAGAAAAAATTATTCAAGGTTTAAGAAGCTTCAGTCGACTTGAGGCTGGTGAACAAAAAGAAAGAATTGATATCAATGCTGTGGTGGATGCAGCTATTCTTATTACCAACAATCTCATCAAGAAATCTACAAACCATTTTGACGTTTCATATGGTCAAAACTTACCGCTTATAAACGGAAATTTTCAGAGACTTGAGCAGGTGATAATAAATTTAATTACCAATGCATGCCAGGCACTTCAAGATAAAAATCAAGACCTGCTTATTAAAACTAATTTCGATAACGCTTTACGCCGGAACATTATAGAGATTCGCGATGAAGGCGTCGGTATTCTGCCGGACCAGTTAAACTACATCATGGATCCTTTTTTTACAACAAAACGTGATTCGGGTGGAACCGGTCTCGGTCTGTCAATATCTTACAGCATCTTACAGGATCACGGTGGAGAATTAAACATTGAATCTGAACCGGGTAAAGGCACTACAGCTACCGTCAGTTTACCGGTGACAGGTAATAATTAAGGAGTGATGAAAGAATGGAGCGCTCGAAATATCCTTACAAACCCATCCTTTTAGTCGATGATGAAAAGCAGTTTTTATTCAGCGTCACATTTGCGCTCAATTCTGCCGGAATAAACAATATTGTAGAATGTGATGACAGTCGTAGAGTTCTTGATCTGTTGGCTGAACATAGTTTCAGTGTCATAGTTCTCGATCTAAACATGCCACACATCTCAGGCTTTGAATTGCTCCCGGAAATAAAGCAGGAATACCCTTATATTCCGGTGACAGTGTTGACTGCTGTCACTGAGATCGAAACTGCCGTTGAGTGCATGAAAAACGGCGCGTTTGATTACCTCGTAAAACCACTGGATAACAATCAGCTTCTGACACATATACGCCGCTCGATTGACCATGCTGAGATGCAAGCTGAAAACCTCCTGTTGAAGGAGTACCTTCTTACCGATGAACTGAAACATCCCAAAGCGTTTAAAATGATAATCACAAGAAACAAGGCAATGAAATCAATTTTCAAGTATGTGGAATCGATTGCGGGTACATCCCTGCCCGTACTCATTACAGGTGAGACAGGTGTCGGGAAAGAGTTGTTTGCTATGGCCATTCACACTGTCAGTGGACGACGCGGAAATTTCGTAACGGAGAATGTGGCGGGAGTTGATGATACATTGTTTTCTGATACTCTATTCGGACATAAACGTGGTGCTTTTACTGGTGCGGATCGAGATCGAAAAGGATTAATTGAGGAGGCTTCAGGAGGCACCCTGTTTCTTGATGAAATCGGTGATCTGTGTATTGAATCCCAGGTGAAACTCTTACGATTACTACAGGAACATACATATTATCAGCTCGGTTCAGATAAACCGAAATCATCTGATGCGCGAATAGTTGTGGCCACAAATAAAGACTTGAAATCCGTGCTGGAATCAGGTGCGTTTCGTAAGGATCTCTATTATCGCCTATATGCACACCATATCAAAATTCCCCCTCTCAGAGATCGAAAAGAAGATATCCCGCTCCTTTTAGAACACCTGCTTCAAAAGACAGCTAATGAAATAGGCAAAAAGAAGCCCACCGCTCCACGTGAATTGTTGATGCTGCTTAACACGTATAATTTTCCGGGGAACGTCAGGGAATTAGAAGGTATGATTGTTGATGCGGTATCCCGTCATGAATCAGGGATCCTTTCAACAAAATCTTTTAGGGAAAAGATTATTACCGATCTACAAGAATCGGAAACTATTTCTAATAGACAACCTTTTGTAGAACAATTAGATTTCCCGGAACAATTGCCCACGTTGAAAGAACTTGAAACCATGTTTATTGAAGAAGCAATGCGACGAGCAGATAATAACCAGACCATTGCAGCACAACTCCTCGGTATATCTCGAAACACACTCAACAGCCGCTTGAGAAGGTCTCATTCTTAGATACATTACTCTAAAAGGTGCCGAATTTTTAGCACCATACCAAATCACCAAAGATATATAATCTTCTGATTATTTGTAATTTAACATGTTTTTTTCATTTTCAACTCTGAAAAAATGCATCACCCTCTTTGTTTTACCCTCTTTGTTTGATATCCTCTCAACTTCTTTATAATCAACGCATTGTTAATGTGCTTGCCTTTTGGCATAATGCTTGCTCTATATATGTGCCAAGAGTTATAAGAAAGTATTAATGTCTACAATTGAATAAATCAAAACCAGGAGGTTTCAAATGAAATGGGATGTAATTATGATCGTGGCAGGACTGGGCTATTTCTTTATAGCTGTCAATTTTCTTGTAACCCACAGCGCTGTACTTGAGGCAGTTATCACATCTATTTAAAATTCAATAGGTTTGGAGTCAAAAACATGAAAGTGAACATCGCAATAACTACTGGTTTGGTATGGTTGGATACAATTTGCCCTTTGATAATTAATTCAGTCAATATTTAATAGTAACGATTGCCTGAAGTAATTATTACCAGTTAAAAGTAAGCAGGGGGTTTGATAAGATGATTAATCCGATTTCACTAGTAATCGCACGGCAAGTTATTTCACAAAATCAACCAATTAATGCTACGAGCGAAAATACATATCAGGAAGTTATAAAAGAAGCTGTAAAGCCTGTAGCGGATTTATATCAAAGAACGAACTATTCAATGCAAATGGGAGTTGATGCTCTCAAGATGACTTTGAAAGAAAACCAAGACACGGAAAACATCATTTTATCATCAATGTCCCGGACAGTCAATTCTGCAATGACAACGGAAATGAGACTGAAGGCCCTGGAACAGTATGAATCTACAGAAAAAGACTTTCAGGATGATTCTCAGGGTACCACCATGTAACAGCTTTAATTTAAAGTTAAAAAAGGAGGTTAAAATGAAAGCCAAAGCACTTATTATCGTGATCATGCTCGGATTTATGATTTTTGAAACTCCCGGTGATACTCATGCCGTGGTGAAGAGGAAAAAAATCATTAGAAAACCAGCTAAAACAGTTGTTGTGAACCCTGCACACAAAACAATTGGCAGGCTTCCCTCCGGCCATAGTAAAATTGTAATAGGGGGACATGTCTATTATCATAATAATGGTGTATTTTACAAACATACTCCTTCTGGCTATGTTATTGTTTCGGGCCCAATGGGAGCTAAATTAAAGGTACTGCCGGCAGGTTCTATAACAGTGCGTTTTGGGCCTGTGACATATCACTACCATTACGGTACATACTATCGCTATGATCCTGTGGAAAAAATTTATAATGTCGTTGAGCCCCTTAATAAAGAAGTGGTCGAGGATGTTTTGATATTGACAGACGGGGAAACGCTGACCGGGCAGTTTTTAGGTGGTAATCAGGAGACAATAGATTTCCAGGTGGGTGATGATATTTACGAGATTCAGATATATGACATAGTCTCGGTTACATTTTCACCTCAGGTGCCGTTGACTGAAGAATAATAATTCAAAGAATATCAACCGCAATAACCGGTTAGTAAGCTTCTAAAAAGTTGACTTCAATTATTCAAAGGGAACGAGTATTCGTTCCCTTTTTATTTGGTATGTCCGGCAGGGTGCGTAAGCTCCAATCGGTTACATGAGGTGTTTAATCGATCACTTGGAGGTGGAAGTCATCTAATGTTATGTATGAAGATCAGAGAGTTTCTTAATCAAATTTTTACTATCATCTCAGTCAATTTCCAGGGGTGCCGAAATTTGAGCATCTGTCAAAATATATTAATATCACGCAACCAATTGATTATTATGGCAATATAACATACTTATGTGGCTATGACTTAAAAATGCATCACCCTTTCAATAGATCCTCTTCTTTCAATAAGAGATATAACCATAATATAACAATGAGGTTAGCGAAGCAATAATTTATTGGCATAGAGGTTGCTTTAATAATAAGCGAGTAATTGAGAAAGTAACGGTTATTCTGTCAAGTCTAAAGGGATTCTTAAAACAACGGAGTAAGAAATGAAAGCGAAAGTTGCCATTATAACGTCAAGCTTAGTATGGTTTGGAGTTATTTATCCGCTGATTATCAATTCAGTCGGTGTATTACTCACTACGGTATCGTGAAACACAAACAGAATACTTAAATGAGGTAATTAACAAATGAAAAAATTTCTCATTATACTCGGAGTAATATTAATAAGTACTCTCAGCTTCGGTTTGCTGAAATTAAAGAACGGAGCTAATATCAGAAGCAGTTTCGAGTATGCAGAAATATCGAGAGGAGATCTCGAAAACGTGATTTCCAGCACCGGTACGCTCGAACCTGTCGGAACGATCGAAGTCGGAACCCAGGTCTCCGGAATTATCGACAGGGTTTACGTTGACTTTAATGATACTGTGCAGAAAGGTCAAATTCTGGCAGTTCTTGACACTACGTTTCTGGCTGCATCGGTTCGGGATGCTAATGCTGGAATTGTAAAGGCTCAAGCGCAATACGAGCAATCGGTAAAGGAATACGAACGCAACAGGGAGCTTTACGAAAAAAACTTTATTTCCGAATTTGATCTGATTACTATCGAAACCAGCATGAAAATAAACAATGCGAACCTGCTGTCCGCACAAACTGCTCTGGAGCGTGCACAAACCCATTTTGACTATGCGATAATCCGTTCACCGATTTCAGGAAAGGTTATTTTCAGAAACGTAGAAGAAGGTCAGACAGTTGCTGCAAGTTTCCAAACGCCTACCCTTTTTGTTATTGCAGAAGATTTATCACAAATGGAAATCCATGCACTTGTTGATGAAAGTGACATAGGACAGGTCGAACAGGATCAACCGGTACGTTTCACAGTGGAAGCATATTTTGATGAAACGTTTTATGGAACCGTCCGTGAAATCTGGCTTCAACCGGAAACAATTCAGAATGTGGTCAATTACACGGTGGTTGTTGATGCCGATAATAGTGAAGGTCTTCTGCTTCCCGGAATGACTGCAACTGTCGACTTTTTCATTGAACGAAAAGAAAATGTATTCCTCGTTCCAAACGCGGCGCTCAGTCTCCAGCCGACACAAGTGATGATTGAAGAAATTCGCCAGAATATTAAGGAGCATGGTTCAACTCGTCCAGATGATGAAAAAATAAATAAGAATTTCAAGGGCGAAAGGAATCAAGCGCGGAATGTTCAAAATAATGAGACTCAGGAAAATATTGCACGGCTCTGGATTCAGGATGATGACGGCAAAATCAATGTCTCACCGGTGGTTGTCGGATCTACTGACGGCCGTATGACCGAAATCGCCGCGAATGATAAGATCTATGAAGGGATGCAGGTCATCTCTGGCACAGGACAAAAAAGCGAAAAAAATAACAGTTCGAATAATATGCAGAATATGAAAATGATGGGAAGGATGTTAAGGTAATTACTATGACTACGGTAATTCAAACAAAAAATATTACTAAGACCTATCTCATGGGTGATGTCAGGGTAAACGCGCTCAGGGGAGTTGATCTGATAGTGCGAAGTGGTGAATTCATTGCAATCATGGGCGCCTCGGGTTCAGGTAAGTCAACGTTGATGAATGTACTCGGCTGCCTGGATAAGCCGACATCCGGGGACTACTATCTTGATGGTATCAATGTGAACGAGCTCAGCAGGAATGAATATGCGGACATCCGCAACCAGAAAATCGGATTTGTCTTCCAGGTATTTAACCTGTTACCTCGTACCTCCGCACTGGA
>JABHYP010000056.1 GCA_018656855.1 Candidatus Latescibacterota bacterium
GTGCATTCTGTGACAGTCCCGTCATGCCTGCAAGTGAGAGAGGAATAAGCTGGAGTGCTTCACGTCGTTTCAAGTTGTACTCCCTTCGAAAGATAAATTAGGTTAATAACAACATAGACAGTATTTCGAATTTTAAATATTTCTCTGAATATAAGTTTAAAGTTTCAGGTTCAGGATTAGTCAGTTGTCAGTTATCATATTTCAGCATTAAGCATTGAAAATTTATTATTGCCCCTTTACCCTTTTGGCGGTAATGTCAATAATACTTACAGAAAATATATGTTATATTATTGTTTATTTAATTGCCCCCTAATCCCCCGGAGGGGGACTTAAAATAAAAAAACAGATTGTTATACCAATAGCTTGTCTTTTACGTTTTTTCATTTTAAACATATTCATTCAGTTTTCATGTTACTTTTGACAGCACCCTTCTCCTTATAAACCACAAACCATAAACTTACCCTTCTGCCTTATCCCTTATTTACGGATTATATGTCACTTTCATTTTACTTGTTGGGCCGAGCACACCGCAAACGTTTCTTGTCCGGACCTCAAGCATGTGTATTCCACCTGTGAGAGGCCATATCCAGCCCTGCTCTTTCTGTTCGGTCCACTCACCGTCATCTATCCGTATAAGGAAAGCATCAAATCCGCCGGGAGTGAATGTATCGACCTCAACTTCCAGCACACCGGGTTCGTCTGTTTCGTGAAGGAAAACCTCAGCCTGGTTGAGCGGCTCGTAAAAATCGAGAGCACGGTCGGTCTGGAGTTGGTATTCATACCGCTTAGGGAATTTAGCATCGTAATAGTTCAAAAAACCGTCCCACCCCCACATAGTTGCTCCTGTATGCACAGGTACCGGTAAGGGCCTTGTGAGGAAATCGTTGCGTGGAATAATACGGAAATGCCCCATTATCTCCAGAAGATGACGTCCGTGCTCCACGATAGAGACTGGATTATCTCCCTCACGCATGCCGATGCGGATACGCGGGCCTATCCGGTCGGCCAGTTCTGGGGCAAATGGTCTCTGCCATGTTTCGACACGGGGCACCTGTTCAGCGAGGAGATTGTGAATTTCGAGGACATTCAGGGGTATGCCGGTGTCAAGGTCGAAATAGTAATAATCCCGTGTTGCGTCCATGTGAACCCACTTGTTGAAATCATTTGACCAGACCTCTGTAATTTCATGTCCGCTCACACCCTCGCTGTGAATGTTACTGTGACGGGCCTGAAAACCGAAAGACAGCAGCGCTCCAATCAGCGCCTGATTGGAGTAGAGGCACATCGCGTCTCGCCGGCGTCCCTCGTAGTCAGGCTGAAGTTTGGGCATGCCGCTCTCGCCCTTTACAAGAAGGGGAACATCGTTCCAGTCCCAGCTGTACTGGTCGCTTGTAACCGGGATACGATAAGCCCAGTTGAGCAGGCGCATCATTACATCGAATTCGGTGCGGGCGTCTTTCACAATCCTGTCCAGCTTGTAGTCTTTACGTAATTTTTTCAGTCCCGGGTGAAGAAGATTTTCATATCCGAAAGGAAAGGAGGATCTTGCCACGCGTCCGTTATGAACAACATCCACTGTCAGGCCAAATTCTCCGTTTGGTGAGCGGTCTTCCCAGTCAGTCCTGATTTTAAATCCCTTGATACGCGGGCTTTTTGTGGGATTTGCTGTTGACAGACTGGATTTCCACTGGATGTAGCGAATGTTTTCCGTTACCGTAAGAACCTTTCCGGCGGCAACCGTCCCCCAGTCAGTCCATGAAGATATATCTTCGCGGGGGCTTGTGCCGAAACGGATCATAACCTCGGCCGATGTCTCTTCTGGAATATCAAAGTCGGCCAGGTATTCAATCCTGTTAACAAAAACGTTTCTTTTAAGGAGACAACTGTCATCGACAATATCGATAACAGGGGAAATATACTCTCCCGTGCTGACATGATGGTCGAGGCTGATGCGGATTGAATACTCGCCGTCAACAGAATCGACTGCTCCGAGTTTCGTGTCGCTCCATGTCCTGCCGCCGTCAGAACTTTTCATAGACCGATTCGGATGGTGAGAACGGTCGACAGATCCCCTGGCGAATTCCTCCTCAAGCGCGATGAGTATACGCCAGGATGTTGAATCGCTTTCGGCCCACATAAGTATTTCGTTTTCGCCTTTTTTAAGCGCCCCGACCGGCATATCCACATAATACCACCGATCCCATCCGCTGCTGAACTGTACTGCTAATGGAGCCGCATCAAGGGATGCGGGACGGAGGTATTTCACGCCGTTCACGGAAATATGGAGCGGAGCGGTGTTATTTTTCACCTCGATAGCCTTGAAAACAAGCCGTCCCGACCATGCACGTGGTTCGCCGGTCACAAGTATCTTTTTTATGACAACTCCTTTTTTCAGATCCTCTTTCCACTCATTACCCCTGTAATCGTAACCTTCCGGCACACCGGTGGCCGGCCCGTCATCTTCGATCAATTCGGTATCGTCAAGCATGATCTCGCAGTTTGTCCGGTCTACCCTAAGATTGATAAGCCGGGCGTCTTTTTCTAAATTCGGACCATAGAGATTCATTTCCGATGAAACCGCACCTGCTGAAGTGCCGGAAATTATAAGCATAAACATGATAACCGTACAATAAAATTTGTATAACATGACAGGAACCTCCAGAATAATTTTACAGTGCCGGTAAGAATTTCAATAACGAAGCAGATATATAATATTACACACTTGACAGTTAAGGCGCAAACATTTTATGATAGTCAAAAGAAACCTGATCAAACAGTTTAAAAAAAACTGTAACGTAATTACCATATGTCATTGCGAGTGAACGAAGTGAGCGAAGCAATCTAAGAGAGAGGATTGCTTCGGTTAGGCCTCGCAATGACTGTGCCTGATTTAAGCTAAATATGTCACATTATTTATGAAAAGAACCTCTAAGTAATCGAAGTTCTTGTTAAGACTGAAAAGCCATACTATATTTGTTAAGTAATTACTTTGCACAATGGAAATAATCATTTTGAAAAGGAAATGTTTTCCGGTTTGCTGACCGTTCACAAAATAATCCCGAAAAACAATGAAAAAACAAGATAAAAACACAGACACGCAGCAGGAACAGGAATTCAAGGCGAAATTCGTAACGCTGTTTGATTTGCTTCCCGATGCTGTATATCTACAAACCCCGGATGGCAGTATTATCGACTGTAATCCGGCCGCAACAGCCATGACGGAGTATTCGCTTGATGAATTGCTTGGGCTTGAGGTAAAGGATATTTTTCAGGATGATATTGTAACTTACATACCCTCAATCCTTAAGAGTGAACGTGCTGAATCCGGCTTTGTTATGAACAGCCTGTGCAGGAAAAAGAACGGCGATACTTTCCCTGTAACCATAGACCTGAGGCTTTTCAAGGCAAACGAGACCTCGTACGTTTTTATTATCGTGCATGATATAACCGCCCGTAAGAAGTCTGAAAATGACATTGAGACTCTTAAACAGCAGCTTCTGCAGGCCCAGAAGATGGAAATTATCGGCCAGCTTGCCGGGGGAATAAGCCATTATTATAATAATATTTTTACCGGTATCATCGGTGCACTCGGCGCCGCGCGGCGGGATGCCTCTGCGGACATTCTTCCCGTACTGAAAAAGGCTGAAAAGATGGCGAATCTCGCTTCAGGATTCACCCGAAAGATACTGGCTTTCAGCCGGGATTCGAGTGTTGTTCTGGAACCGGTAGATGTTGGGATGATAATAGACAACGCCGAAGAATTTTCCCGCTCTACATTCGAGAGGCATATCCTTATCGAAGTGAAAAAAACAGAACCGCTGAACACTGTTATGGCTGATCCGGGCTCGCTCCACCACATGCTTCTCAACCTCCTCATTAACGCACGTGACGCGCTGCGCGAAAAACAGGAGTCCGTCGCCTGGGATCCGAAACTCTCCATTACTGTGATGGCCGATAATATAAGGATTGACAAAGCATATCTTCGAACTCATTCCTTGGCTCGAAAAGGCAGCTTCGTCAGGGTATCGGTATCCGATACGGGATGCGGGATGGACAGCGAGACTCAAAAGCGTGTGTTTGAGCCGTTCTTCACAACGAAGGAAGAGGGAAAGGGAACCGGCCTCGGACTTGCAACGGCGTTTAGCACAGTGAAACAGTTCGGCGGGTGGTTTGATATTGAAAGCGAGCCCGGAAAAGGCTCAACGTTTACGTTCTACCTTCCTGTGACAACGTTAAAAAGGAAAGCTGTTCAGGGTGTGGATACAGAGAATTTACCGAATGGTGCCGAGACGATTCTCTTTGTTGATGACGATGAAATAA
>JABHYP010000583.1 GCA_018656855.1 Candidatus Latescibacterota bacterium
GGTTTTGCTGTCCCACTCGTTTTTAACGAGCCTGTTCCTGATGAGATCGCGTATTGCTTCGGACCTGTTCGTGTAACCTTTTTCTTCGATGAGAGCATCAAACTTCTCCAGAAGTCCGGAACCGATCGACACCCCGAACCTGACTAAATCTCGTTCAGACACCGAATCCACCGCCTTTCATTTCAGGCTCGATACATAGTTCATGAGCACACGCATATTATTGATATAGGTACGGGTTGTGATATATTCCTGTTCACTCTCATCACTATAGGGCGAAGTATCGGTTTTATCACCGACATGCCCTTCCGCGTATTCATCGGTGAGTTCGGTTTTCACACCATCGCCGATATAAGGATTGCTTGTCTGGGAATGTTTGCTCAGCCAGCGGTTTTTGCTGTCGAGAGCTTCGATAACCTTTTTGACTGCATCATCACCCGGTTTGTTTCTGCCGATACCGGAAAACGAGTGTGAATAGGCTGCCTGTGGAGGGAGCACTGCCGTATGACGGCCCACGAGCAATGGCGAATCTTTTGTGGCCTCCTCAACACTCATCGCGGCTACACGCTCGTAATTTTTCCTGAGAGCGTCGATATTTACACGTGTCTTGGCGCCATAATGGCGAACCGGTTTGTCATCTTTATAGTCGTAGTAGTATTCGCCATGAATAACATTCGAGCCCCGTCGGTGGACAAAGATGGGTTTGTTAGTGCCGATTTCGACAAAGACGGAGTGAGTATACTTGCTGCCCTCAGTCATATTTTCCGGAAGCTTACAGCTTTCCAGCCAGTCGATAGCCTCAGGGATACGCGCGAGGAACTTTCTGTCACCTGTCAGACGATAGAATCTGAGCATGAGTCCGATGTGGGCACGGGTATAACCCGGCATCATACCATCCGGCTCATAGGTGCGTGCTCCGACAGGTTCGAGATTCATGTTATGCTGCTGTCCCCACCCGGCCTGAGGCGCTGCCTGCTGCGTGATGATATAGAAATTCATACCGCGGCGGATAGGCTCAAGAAAACGCTCCTCACCGAGAGCCTGGTAGCACTGTATGAGAAAGTTTACATTTTCCCAGACGACATCGTCATTAAAGGTATAGAACGAGGTATAATCCGGTTTACCGTGATGGCTGAAATCGTATTTGAGCGGGTAACGCTGCGGCCATCCGCCGATATCATACTGGCTTGCGAGAATAAAGTCTATCGCCTTGTCAAGTGGGTATTTATAGGCGGGATCGAATTTTTCAAGGTACATCCTCAACAGGAATTTGGCTGCATAAGATGAGACATCATCATCAAAGGTGGCATTACCGTAATAATGTTGGAACTCTTCGAGACGCCAGCCGTTTTTACCGATTGTGGAATACCACTCTTTGAGAGAACGGACACCGGCGTAATCAATAATGTAGTTCCATCCGCCGCAATCCAGCTGGCCCCAGATGAGTGCGCGTGCCGCCTGCTCTGCCGCTTCCCAGTAGAGCTCGTCACCGGTAGCATGATAGGCATCGAGAAAAAGATGACCCATGGAAGTTGTCCCCGGAGGCTGAACCCAAATCTGAGTTTTGTAGGCTTCCATTTCGCCCCACTGACGTGAAAAATCCGGCAGGTAATGCCAGAGATATCCGCCGTTTGTGCTCACTTCATCAACCATGAACTGCGTAGCCTTCTTCATTGTTTCGAGGCACTGCTTTTGTAGTTTTTTGTTGGCGAATAACGGGGAAGAAAACAAAACAATAAAAACTGTAAAAAACATAACAAGCCTGACTCTGTATTTCAGTGTCGATTTCATCGGTGTCTCCTTATTCTAAAAGTTTCAGGTTAGTCCGTTATTATGAAGATTTCAAATTTCAGATTCCATATTAGTTCATTGTCCGTGGTCAGTTGTCAATTGTAATCTTTCATAATTTAATATTGTGTATTCTCTATTTGCCCCTCGTTATTCTTATTATAAACTATAAACTATAAACTATAAACCATAAACCATAAACCATTTTCTTATCGGTCTGAAAGATCATCGCCCCAGTTCTTCCCATATCTGTCGTATCCTTTTGCGCTTGCGACTGAGACAACCATTATCTCGAGGTTTTCGTTCGAGTTGTTGTAAATCCCGTGTGAATCGTGAAGTCTGCAGGGAAGGGCATCGCTGGGTTTGGCATCGTATGTTTTATCGTTGACCGTGTAACGCCCTGTTCCCGACAGTACGTAGTAAACCTCTTCGATGGTGTTATGCTGGTGATAACCGATGGATGTGTCGGGAGGAAGAAGGCAGTGGTCAACAAAGTACCAGTTGGTCTTGAAGTTTTCGTTCGACCAGATACGCCGGAAAAGAATAGCGCCTTTACCGCCGTGTGCCCGCGGAGCGGGATGGAGAAGACTGCGGTCGAACTGCGCCCAGAGAAACGGCGCCGGAGATTCCACTCTTACATTAACACGGTTGTCGTTGTAGTTCACCGCGTCGTATTTGCCCTTTTCCGCGCCAACGCCGATATTCATCCACTGAAGCGGACGGTCGGAGGGATTGTAGATAGCGTGGGAGGATCCCATAGGACACAGTACCATCGAACCGGTTGGAAGTTCCGCCGTATGGCCGTTGACCGTGTACTGAGAGGGGCCGTCGAAAACCATGTACATCTCCTCCATCGTCCGGTGGATATGCTCGCCTATTCCGCTTTTCGGCTTTAGAACTCCGCGGTGGAAGAAAAGATAGTTTGTTTCCATGACCTCACCATCGAGAAGAGTAAAATAACTCAAGACGCCGGCGCCGTCGTGAGGTTTTTCTCCATCCCTGTACTTGGAGGGATCGATATGCCCGATAGGCGGAACATCGGTTCGCTTTTCGAATACCTTTTGTTCGGGCTGTTCCGCCAGGCCGGAAGTATTAGCAACCGTCAGGAGAACCGCGATAAAGACAATAAACACCTTTTTTGCCATGTTAAACTCCCTGTGTTTAAGGTTTGTTCATTTAAAATTACTTAATTATCTTGTAACTACGCATAAGCCAGCGTCTTATTGAATCCGAGTACGGCAGTGCATCATGCCCGCCGAGAGAATCGAGTTTTACTTCTCTTCCGGTAAGGCGCGAGACATTTGCCCCTACCAGCGCCCGGTGCTGTTCGAGGATTGCCTCGTACGGCCGCGGGATTTTTCTTTCAGAGTAAAACTCGTTTTGTTTTATAAACATGTTCAGTCCCCAGTTGCCCTTGAGGATGAAATTTCTGTTTTCTTTTGCGGCGTACACGTCTACATGATAGCCGCCGGGGTGCATACCTATATGATTCATACCGACAATGGGAGGTTCGCCGTTGCGCGGTTTGTATGTAAAAACGCACAATGAAGCGCCGAGCACTTTGTTTTCCATTGTCCAGCCGTGAAGGTCCATGACAAA
>JABHYP010000584.1 GCA_018656855.1 Candidatus Latescibacterota bacterium
ATATCACACTTGCGGCGGTATGATGCCTATCCTTGAAAATATCGCTGACATGAATCCCGACGCTATGGAAACCTTTACTCCGGCTGCCATGGGCGGCGATATAGTCCTGAGTGAAGCTAAAAAAAGAATAGGCGGCAGGACCTGCATGATTGGCGGATTTGACCAGTTCCACTTTTTTACCGGTACAACGCCAGAAGAAACGAGGAAAGCGGTCAGGCAATGCTTCAGGGATGCCGGCGAACAGGGCGGATATATTCTCTCCCCATCTGACCACTTTTTCGATGCCGATGTCGAACTTATTAAAGCATTCGCCGATGAAGCTAAAAAGTGCGTGTATTGAAAAATTGGTTTAAAGTTTGTATGAAGATTTCAGATTTCTATATTTTTTTCCTTGAGCTCCATCATGCAAACCTGATTTTTCCGCAGTCTCTTGTTCCCTCAGGCATCCATTCTGTAAAGAACCTGTAATGATCAGGAAGCCAAGCTTGAGCCTTTGTTTTTGCAACTTTTCTAACCTTGTCAAGAAGTCTTCGTTCTTCACCGGTCATTTCCGGGTTAAAATAAGCATCCACGTTCTCATACACATGGGACGGATAGTACATACCAGTGAACGTCGTTTCAGGAACACCGGAATTGATAACATACCGGAGCATAGCCTGTGTAAAGTTTATCTCATTATTTTTTGCGTAAATATCAGCAACTTTTTTAAGTGGAGTAACAAGATAATCCCCGGCAAAAGGCTTCATGGTTATGATACCGATTCCCCTGTCTTTAAGAATTCCGGGAATAGTATCATATTTTTCGTCCATCTCATGACCGTCCCAGGCAATATTCATGAAAAAGTTATACGGAAAGATGACATAATCAACAGGATATGTGTCAATAAGAGGAAAGAGGTCTTTTTTGTAATGAATTGGGACACCCACAGCCCTAATTTTTCCTTGTTCTTTATACTTAAACAGCTCTTCCCACTGCCACCAGCTCTTATTGTCAGGCGAATATGAATGAATACGCACCATATCGATGTAATCCCTGCCGAACAGCCTGAGATCGCGCGCAAGTTCCTGCTCAAGCGTGCGGTCGTCATAAGGGTAAATGGAAATAGAAATGATAACATCATTGATAATAGGCGCAAGATGCCTGCCCGTGGGTTCGTACTGGTAGACATTATGCTCTTTATCGTATACATCGAAAACGTTGACACCGAATTCATAAGCATCGCGTATCATGCGCTCTCGTTCTTTTTCATACGGTCTTAGATGAGTTCTCATGTGCGAACCGAAACCGAACGATGAAACCTTTATACCGGTTTTTCCAAGCTCGTTCATCGGCATCGTTCCGCCTTTCGGTTTCGGATAATTGTCTCCGAACGAAAAAGGGACTCCTTCAGGGGCAACCCGTATCTTTCTCGGCTTGATGGAACACCCGGCAAGTCCGGCTCCAAGCGCTCCGGCAGCGCCTTTTGCCATAAAATCACGTCTTTTCATTATTAGATATATCCTTTTTATTTATAACTTATTTTCTCTTCCGTAACAGAAAGACAAAAGCCTCAAACCTGTTTATGATTTTGCTCACTGTCTCGAATCGGTTTCTTTGACGCCCAATTCTCCAGCCACTTGTAATGTTCAGGCAGCCATGCACTTGCCTCTTGTGTTGCCGCTTTTCTGACATCGTCAAGAAGCTCTTTCTCCTCGCCTGTGATTTCCGGCCGGTAATATGCCCCCACATTCTCATAGAGATTGGACAGGTTGTACATTCCGGTTAATGTGCTTGCGGGTTTTAGACCCGAGTTGATAACATATCGAAGCGCGGCCTGGGTGAAACTGATTTCCGATTCCTTCCGCACCTGTTTTGCGATGTCAATAAAAGGCTGTGATAGATAATCCCCTGCAAATGGCTTCATGGTAAGCACCCCTATACCGTTCGCGCGAAGTCTTGTCGGCAGGGGGTCGAAATCATCTTCCTCCTCGCCAAGCCAGCAAATATTGTGATAAAAATTGTAGGGGAAAAGAATAAAATCTATTGGAACCTTCCCGATGAGCATATCTGCATGTTTCATGTCATGTATGGGAGCGCCGACAGCGCGGATGTGCCCTTTCTCCTTAAAGCGAAAAAGCGTTTCCCACATAGAATCATCCGGCTGTCTGAGAACACGAACGAGGTCGATGTGGTCTCTTCCGAAGAGGCGAAGGTCTCGCTCAAGTTCTTGTTCAGGAGTCCGGCCGTCGTAAGGACGGAAGGAGATGGAAACCAGAACGTCGTTATTAATTGATTTTATCTGCCTGCCGAATGGCTCATACTGGTAGCTTCCCCCCTGGGATACGCCTTGTTCCTGGTCATAGACATCAAACACGTTTACACCCAGATCGTACGCCTCGTGTATTATGTGCTCGCGCTGTTTATCATATGTCCGCATTTCAGCCCGGATGTGTGAACCGAAACCAAAGTTGGAAATCTTTATACCGGTGTTGCCGAGCTCTGACATGGGCATGGTTCCGCCCCGCGGCCTCGGCGTAAAAGGAGCAAGCTCTTTCCAAAGTGGAATTTTTCCTATTTCCCGGGGCTTTGTTGTGCTGCACCCGGCAAATGCAGTACCAAGTGCACCGGCGGCGCCTTTTTTAATAAAATCTCTTCGTTTCATCTGTTCTTTCCTTTTGCGCTTTGCGGTTCTACGCTTTACTTCGTGTCCCAGCGCGTGCGTGTTAATTTCGGATCGGTCCACCTGTGGCCGATACGGTTGGCTATACCCTGGATGTAGTCGTATCCGCGTTTCCACTGTTTATCTCTCGGGACGCCGCTCTCGTTAAAATGTTCCAGGGAAAAAGTCTTCCATGGTTCCAGATACTTCGACGCCTCGATAATCGCTTCATGGTCGAGGAGGCCGGTTCCCATAGGTGTTTCGTCGATGTGGCTTACCAGATGTTTTTCACGGACGATGACATCCTTAACATGAAACACACAGATTCTATCACCTAACTCCCCTACCACCTGCCGGGCAAACCTGCCGGAATTGTAAACGCGATCATAGGTCATATGGTTGACAAAATCGAACCCCACTCCGGCATACTTTGTGTCGAGACGATCCACAAACTCCCTCATTCTCTGAGGACCGTTGATCATCGTCCATTGGGTAGTCTCCGGACAGATAGCAACCCTCGCTTCTTCAGCATAGGGAACGAGTTCCCGGGTACTCTCCACAAACAGATCGAATGCCTTCTGCGTGTGGTTATCCGGGTAGTGCATCCATCGGTCGTTGGGATTCATACTTCCCCCGGCGACACGAATGGTCGGGCAGCCAAGTTTGCCGGCGATTTCAAGAACTTTCTTTGTGCGCTCGGTCATCTTTCTTCGGACTGTCGGATCGGGGTCGAAATACGATCCGCCGGCTCCCGGTCCAAACTCCATACTGTACTTGGCGAATAGGTTTTTCACCCGTCTGATATCCTCGTCGGAAGCGTTTATATCTATACCAATGCCGGCCACACGGAATCCGATATCATGGACAATCTTGACCTTTTCTTCAGGAAGTGTACGGTACGGCGGTCCTATAAGCGAATCGTTCAGGCATAGTCTCATCGCTTTTTCCCCCTTTCCCAGTTATCCCGTGTGCAATCCGGATCTGTCCAGGTGTGGCCGATACGGTTCGCCACGCCCTGTATGTGACCATAGGCCTTCTTTATCAGATTACGTTTGCTAATGTGCTCGAGGGAGAAGGTTTTCCATGGTTCAAGTTGGGTGGAAACGCTTAAGAGCGCCTCGTGATCGAGTAATCCGGTTCCCATTTCCGCCTCGTCAATGTGGACGACGAGCTGTTTGTCCTCAACCATCACATCTTTGACGTGGAACACACCGATACAATCGCCGAGATAGGCCACGGCGCATTTGATATATCTGCCGGAATCGTACACTCGCTGTGCAGTCATATGGTTGACCGGATCGAAAATGATTTTTGCATACGGCGAATCGAGACGGTCCACGAATTCTTTCATCCGCTCGATGCTGTTTACAATTGTCCACTGGGTTGTTTCGGGACAGAGCATGCAGTTCGAATCCTCAGCGATGGGGACAAGGTCTCTTGTACTTTCAATCAGTTCATCGAGCGCTTTCTGGGTCACATTGTCAGGGTGGCACATCCAGATATCTTTCGGGTGCATACTGCCAACCGAATATCTGAGCGATGTGCAGCCCAGTTTCCCTGCAATTTTGAGCGCGTTGGCAATTTTCTTTTTCTGCACATTTTGTTCGGCTTTATCCGGCCGAATTGCTGTAGCGCCGAGACCGTAAGGGCCCGGCATAAGACCGACTTCCTCGAAAATGCGTCTTGCGTGTTCTATATCGGCATCGGTGGCTTCAGTGTCCCCGGCGTTTATTCCGGCTACACGGTAACCGATATCGTGAACGAACTTAGCATCCTCTATTCGCATATTTCGAAGAGGCCCGCCAAAGCTGTCATTCCAGCAGAGTCTCATAAAAGCTTCCTTTCTATTTTACCTGTTGTTAAAAAGGATTTATCATTCCGGATTTCAGACTCCAAATTTAATTAGTCTGTGGTCAGTTGTCCATAGTTATATTTCAGAATTGAGCATTGAGTATTCATATTTCCCCCCTTCTCTTATCCCTTTTCTTCTTTGGGACTTTGTGCTCCTATCAAAATATCCATGCCGGATACACTTTTCAAGAACTTTCTTGCTCAGGCGGGTAAAAATGAACTACCCCGACCCAAGGGTCGAGGTATCAAAAGCATAACTCACCCCCTCTGTCCCCCTCTCTTGGAAATAGAGGGGGATGACAATGCATTCCTTCTTCCTGATATAACCTATTGATATGTGTCTTTAATTATCTGATTTTTGCAGAAAACATTTTAGTCGGAAGTGAAGTGAAATATTATGAAATAATGCTTGTCTCAGGTTAAAAAATCTATATACTTCATCTGCAACCTAATGAAAAATCCGGCATAAAGGCATATTTGATTTAATAAGGGGAATACCGGCTATTTAGAAAATAATTTAGTAACAGTTACATTTGCACTGTCAGAAATAACATGAAAACTGGTATAACCTATTTTTATATTAAAGTCCCCCTCCGGGAGATTCAGGGGCAATTAAATAAAGTGGGGAACAATACCACTAACGACACCTTCTTTATAAACTATAATATAACATATATCCTGTAAGTATTTTGACAAAACTGTCACATCACAACGGGGGAAAACATGAAAACAAGACGTGAATTTTTGAAAAGAACGGCAGCCGGCGGAATAGCCGGAATCATAGCATCCGGAGTAACACCTGCTTATGCAAAGTACATGGGACGGAATAAAAGCAGTATCAGCATGGAACAAGCCCGTGAAGTTCACGCCAGAATGTTAATTATCGACGGTCACAACGACATGCCGGTCGAACGGATCGCCCGGGGAGAAAAACCATTCAACTGGAAGCACCGCGATCTCGCCTATCATACTGATATCCCACGAATAAAAGAGGCGGGATATGACGCCGCGTTCTTTATCGTTGGAAACGGTATTAAATCCAATGTCTGGGTCGCCACCGAACTTATTATGGCAGATATCGAGGCATATCCGGAAGATCTCATGCTTGTACTTTCCTCAAAAGATGTGGTTCGTGCGCATGAGACGGGAAAATTCGGAGTTATATTGTCCGTCGAAGGCGCCGCAAAATGGCTTATAGGAGAATTGTATATCCTCCGGTATCTTTATCGCAATGGGTTGCGCTTGCTGGGCATCAGCCACGGTGAAGGGGGAAGCGAACCGACATATCTTCAGGGTACAAGAAGTATCTATCGCCCCTGCACACTTCAAGAAAGGGAGGCGGATCGTAAAAACGCC
>JABHYP010000585.1 GCA_018656855.1 Candidatus Latescibacterota bacterium
AAAAATCAAAAAGAGAGGTATGCCGAATTTCCCCTGCCATATCTTTGTAAATACCGCTTTAGTCCTCATGAGTATGCCAGGAGTTTTCGGTATCTGTATTTTCATCGGCTAACTCACGTATCATGTACGGTTTTACATCTGAAGATTCAAAATATGTGCGGGACATCAATTCTGTAGTTATTCCTGTAGTGATAAACTGTATCGAAGCTATAATGAAGACAACGCCGACAAGAAGCAGCGGACGTGTTCCGATATCCTCGCCGAATCCAAACTTTACGATTGCCAGATAACCCAGTATCAGACTGCCGACAAGGCCGAAAATCAAGCCGATTGAACCGAAAAAGTGGCCGGGGCGTGCCCTGTAACGCATAAAGAAATAAACGGACAGAAGGTCGATTACTACCCTGAAGGAACGCGAGAGGCCATACTTGGTCTTTCCGGAGCGTCGCGGATGATGGCTGACTACTTCCTCTTTAATTCTCGAAGGAGATGTAGCGATTGCAGCCCACGCAGGTATGAAGCGGTGCATTTCCCCGTAAAGGCGTACACGTTTAATTATATAAGACCGGTAGATTTTCAGGCTGCAGCCGTAATCATGCAATTTTACACCTGTTACACGGCCAATGAGGAAATTCGCAATCCATGAGGGTATTTTACGGAGCAACAGCTTGTCTTTTCTGTCGCGCCTCCAGCCTACCAGGAGGTCAAGATCATCGTCAAACAACTTTTTTATCAATCGGGGAATATCTTCCGGATCGTTCTGTAGATCACCGTCAAGTGTGGCGATGATATCGCCATTGGCAGCATCTATACCGGCCTGCATTGCCGCGGTCTGGCCAAAATTACGCTGAAGCGCCACAATTTGAACATGAGTGCCATATTCAGCCCGCGCTTTTTCAAGGTTTTCAAGCGTACCGTCAATACTGCCATCATCCACAAGGATAAGTTCCCAGTGTGCGGGATAATCGGACAATGCAGACTGAATACTTTGAATCAACGGTTCAACATTATCAACCTCGTTATACAATGGTACTACGACTGATAGTCTGTTATTATAATAATCCATCTGTCTCAAGCTCCATAAATATCACCGTGTAAACACTTTAATAATTAATACTATCCGAAAGATTGAGATTACACGTGGTCCGGTTTTGTTTTATCAAAAGATGACAGGCCAAGCAGAAATCCTGTTCCCGCACATAATATTGTTGCGAACAGAAGAAACACATGCACGTTCACTGCGGCCTGAACAGCGTTTTCCAGGGACACGCCAAGAGGTATCAACGCCATCATTATGCCGCCCTCGTATGTGCCGGCGCCCGCAAACCCGTGGACAGGAAGGACGCTGCTCATTTCTCCCATTAAACTGCCCAGAAGGGCATGAGTAAAAGGAACGTCAACAAACTGTTTGAGCAGCCATGCGAACACACAGAGTTTCACTGACCAGTTTAGCACGGTCCAAAGCCACGTGCGCCAGAACACCCCTGTTTTGTCAGGTATGCCGTGAATAAGCCTGGCAGCGAAGCGATAAAACCGCGTTTCTTTCGATTCTGCCCAGTTAGATGCTTTCTTTCTCAATATAAAAAACAATACAGGGAACGCTAATACACCAAGATACACAGGTAAAACAGCCGGGGAAATTATTATTTTCCACCACAATGCCATACTGCCGATAAGCAGTAAAAAATGAAAATCCATGAATCTCAGCCAAAGAAGAGCCGGCAGCGATTCCGCTGGCGAAACAGAAAAGTAACGCCCCATCAAGACGGGGAACGCTAATTCACCGCTTCGCATGGGAAGCATGTTATTAAAAAACGTATGGTACAGAACGAGGCGAAGGCATACGGTAAAACGCCCGGCCATCCTCGTGAAAAAATAATCAAAAATACGTACCGCCCGTATTGTATAACTTGCAAAAAAAAGGCACAGTGCCACAAGTACTTTACCTGCTGAGAGATACCGCCAGGTATTTAACAGTTCCATCCAGCCAAACTGGATTTCAATCCAGATGACAAAACCGATAAATATACATACACCTATCAGCCAGCGAAAAACCACGCACAATTACCTTACTTAAAATTATAAATATGTTAAGTCCGTTTTAAAAAAAAGTAATTTATCAATACAGTTATTACTTCTGTAAGAATAATATATTAAACAAATTTTTCCTAATAATTCTTTTATAATCACATGCTTTATGGGATTAATTACATAAGGCATACTGGCATAAATGTAAAAATCCGGAACATGAAATATGAAATGTGGAATCCTAAATATATTTTGAAGTTTCACAAGGAAAATGTATATTTAACCGAACACTGTTCCCAGAGATGTTTTAAACAGTCAGAGATTTTTATTGCCTTTACATACCTGGTTATATAATATTTTCCTTATGCAGGAAGTATGGGAATCAATATGTACATTTCTCATTTAAACGATAAACCGTTATGTCGCGAGTGGAACAAATGAAAAGAAGAATGTTTGTGAAAAGCATGATGACGCAGGGACTGGCACAGCATTCAGGCGGCATGGGGAGCGCTCGATGACGCAATGGTTTGCTGTCTTCTTGCAATCGAACACACTCATGCCCCGTGGGCGGTTGACTGGTTCAACAGGGCTTTTGTAGTAGGTTACATTCATCCTGAACGCTGGGTGAGAAATTGTCTTTTGCACCACCCGCGCCGTCTATTTTTCGTCATCGATATACTTGACCATATTATTGAGCGGAACGGCAGGATTTCTAATTTCCTTGAAGTAAAAGCTGAAAAGCTCTTTATCGCCTTCCAGATTTCTGAAGGCATACCTTTCGGCTGTTAGTCTTAATCGGAAAAGAGAATTATAAAGTTAGATATATTAAAGGTTGCGAATTTCAGGAAATGAATGTTCTTTTATAGTCCGAACATTTTTTCACCGATTATAAATACTATTTAAAGCGAGCTTCTGTAATGAACAAATGGCAAAAAATATTTGCTGTTTTCGGAATTGCCGCCATGTCTGTCCTTATAATTTTTCCTCCTCAAGTTGTTTTTAAGGACAATGTAAGGTTCCTGCCAATTACTTATGACTATCCTATTGAGTGGATGCATTTTTTTCTGTGGTTTCTCGCAATTATTTTTATTACATGTTTAGGCATTGCGATTAACAAGGATGAGCACACATAAATATCCAGGGCAGGTTCTTTGGATTTTTACCTCGCTGCAGTGCTGAAGATTAATAAGTAAAACCTCAATTTAGAATCTGGAATATTTTTTGACTGAAATATGGAGATATTTATATGAAAACTAAATTCTTATTATTACCGCTGGCTGTTATATTCCTGCTTCAATCCGATATTACAACAGGCAAAGAGAACACGACCGGCAATCCGAAACCGGCTGTTATCGGTGAATTATCCAAAAGATCGGAAACATGGGTTCCGGGCAGGCCTATAACCCGCGGGCCGAAATATCACTGGTTTGGCTATTACGACAAGCTTGAGTTCGATCCCACCGGCCGCTATGTGCTTGGTATGGAGGTGGATTTTGAGGATCGTTCCCCGCAGCCGGGCGATGTAATCAAAATCGGCATGGTCGATCTCAAGGATAATGACCGATGGATAGAACTAGGTATAACCCAGGCATGGAACTGGCAGCAGGGATGTATGCTCCAGTGGCGCCCCGGCTCCGAAACGGAGATATTATGGAACGACCGCATAGGAAATAAGTTCGTATGCCATATTCTTGATGTAAAAACCGGAAGAAAAAGGACGATACCTTTTCCCGTTTATACTGTAAGCCCGGATGGCCGTACTGCGATGACAACTGATTTCC
>JABHYP010000586.1 GCA_018656855.1 Candidatus Latescibacterota bacterium
CCTGAGGCCGATCTGTCAGGATGCCATAATGCCGGCTGCCGCTCTAATATGCGGACCGGGAGAGCGCCTCTATCTTGAGCAGATAAAACCGCTGTACACTCATTTCGGTGTAAATCGTTCGATTCCATGGCCGAGAGCATCTTTCTCCGTCATCGATTCACGAATCCTGCGTAATGCCCGCAAGGAGTTGATACCGATTCGCAGGTTGTTTCATGATGTCGAAAATGCACGCACCGGCCTTGCCCGCGACACCTTCCCGGAAGAAGCAGAAAGTAAATTCGATTCCCTTGCTCATGAGATTGAAACCGGCTTTTCCAGCCTGGCGAAGAGTATTTCCTCTATTGATCCAACACTGGTAAATTCAGTTAAGAAAGACGCTGGCAGAGTGTTACACATTATCGGGGAAATCCGTAAACGGGCGCTGCGGGCTCACAAGGCATCTCTTGCCGTTTCCGAAAAACGTCTGATGTCTGCATCATACTCTCTTATGCCTGGTAACGGTCCGCAGGAACGATGGTTCGGGATAGATTCGATTCTTCCCATATTAAGCGGTGAGGGCTTCGGGGAGTTTCTTGAATTAACAAGTCCAAATGAGGAACGCCACAGGATAATCATGCCGGACGGATAATATGTTATTATAACACTACTTGGTTAGTGGATAGTAATGACATATGCAATACAAAATATAAGAACCAGGTCTCTATTCTTCCTCACAGTTTTTCAACATTGCTGTTTCAGAAACAGAATATTCCCGGTTATAATCCATAGATTATATCCCGGTTGTCGATAATTTTTGCCTGCTCTTTCAGGCGGTCGAGATACGTTGAAACAATTTCGTTTTTAAGCTGGGATTCAATCCGGTTTTTCAGTTCTTCGCTTTCTTTTTCATACTGTTCTTCATCTATCGGAAGTTTTTCCACAAGTACGGCAATTCCGCTTCCGTATTCGGTAACTACCGGACCGGTAGTGTCCCCGGGATTTTCCAGTAAAAATACTCTGGCTATAAAGGGATTCATACTTCCAAGCCCTGGAATATGATAATTGCGAAATACATCGGTTGTCTGAACATTCGAGGCTTTGAGCGAGTCTGCTTCCACAGCCGCATTGAGACTCTGTCCTCCCTGAAGGCGGGTATAAACGCGGTTGATATATTCCTCAGAGTACTGCACGAGAGCTTCTCTTCTGACAATGGGCGCTATCTCGTGCCCGATCTCTTCGATGGATGGAATTCCCTCTTTCAATACCTGTTCCATGGTCATGACATAGTAGCCGGAATCAGTTGTTAATACGGGGAGTAATTCGCCCTGTTTTGCCCTGAATGCACGGTTTACAAGTACCGATGTACTACCTCTGATTCCCTGGACAATATTGGCTTTTTCATCGAACGGAAGCGTGTGGATGACCTGCAGGCTGTCGATCTGAGTCTGGAGCATGAAATCAACACCGTCAGTTACCGTTTCGTAAAAAGAGGTTACCTTGTTTTCTGCGTCTTCCCGGGTTTTTCCGGAAGGTTCGATATTCATAAGGATATGCCGTGCTTTGACCTGATCGATTTCTTTTTGTGAGCTTTTATCTTTGTATTTAACCGAATCAACATGAATCACATGATACCCGAACTGTGTAAGCACCGGGTCTGATACTTCTCCGGGATTAAGGCTGAACGCCGTATTTTCAAATTCGGGTATCATTCTGCCTCTGCCGAAATAACCAAGATCGCCGCCGCGCCTGGTTCCATCATATTCAATATTTCCCGGATCATCGGAATACTCATTGGCAAGAGCAGCAAAATCCTCACCGCTCCTGGCTTTCTGAACCAGCATCTCGGCCAGTTCCAGAACCTCGGAAGAATCCTCAGCTGAAGCTGACAATTCGAAAAAGACTGCGTTGAGTGAACGGCGTTCCCCGCGCCTGAAGTCCTCCTGATGCTCATAGAAATAGGTCTGGATATCATCAGGAGCGGTGTTAATATCCACATCAAAGAGGTCGTTGACGTTTAAAAACACCCATTCAACCGTTCGCCGGTCATTATCCATGAGCCAATGTTCCCGTACATCCGACTCTGAGAGATAAACTGCCTCGGTAAGATTTTGCTGGAATTTTATTGCGGGCAGCCTGCCGCTTGCTTCTGCTTCAATGTACCGGATAACATCAGCGGACATGGGGTCCTTGAGATTTTCAGCATTTAAAAAGGCCTGGTATTTGCGTAAACTGAATTGCTCGTTCTCCTGAAATGAAGGTATCTGGTATACAAACGAAGGCGGATTGTTACGCATGAAATCTATCAGTTCCTGGTCGGAATACGTTATCTTGCGTTTTTTTATCTCCTGTTGCAGTATCATCTGGGTCACAATATTATTCCAGGCTTCTTCACGGATTCTTCTGGTTTGATCCTGTGTCATACGGGTATTGTCGCCGAATTGCTGAAGCTGTGATTTCAGAACACTGTCATAATATTGGTATGAAACTTCTTCGCCGTTAATTTTGCCGACTATTCCCCTCGTGCCACCTGTGCGAAGATTGGTAATATCCATACCCCATGCGAATATTATCATGGCGACAAAACAAACAGCCACTACGAGCATTATCCACTTTGTGTTTGTCCTAAGTGTTTTTAACATCAAGCTGCCTCACTGTATTTATGGATTAGTAAAATTCCTTATAAATATATTACACAACTTAATAATATAAGAAAATACAATTTTAAATCAAACTTTTTTCTGGAACGAAATGTGTTAGTAATTGCTTTCGAAAAGGTTTATGTTAAAATTCCGAGCTTGAAACACAAAGAAACGGTATCTATAAAAATGAACCATAAATGATAAGAAAAGGCTTGCAAGAATGAATGTATATATTTATTTTTTAAAATAAGATTTGTATAGGCCTTGTTCTTGTGGTATATGTTACACCATGCTGTTTTTCGTGGAGTATATGATAGTAACAGCTTTTTTCCATACCATCTTCAGACGTTTTTACCGCAGTGTAAACTTGTCTTTTCTACCTTTGTTCCGCCTAAATTATACCTTTATCATTCTTGGATGTTTATCTCCGGATAATATTATCGCCCAGGAGATTCCATGGCCGATTGATTCACCGAAAAGAATCAGTTCATCTTTCGGAGAGCCGCGACCCGGACGTTTTCATTTCGG
Source organism: Candidatus Latescibacterota bacterium (assembly GCA_018656855.1). Lineage (GTDB taxonomy): Bacteria > Latescibacterota > Latescibacteria > Latescibacterales > Latescibacteraceae > JABHYP01. The sequence goes on from JABHYP010000586.1 coordinate 3,147, forward strand.
AGTGGATTTCAAGTCGGGCGGGGTTACGGGTAAAAAAGTGTATGCTATTGGCGATGGTTATATATCGCATGTGCAGACAAGTCCTTTCGGTTACGGCAAGGGATTGTATCTAACACTGGATTCGGGGAAGACTGCGGTATATGGACACCTTTCGGGATTTCTTCCCGAAATTGAAGACCGCCTGTTCAGAATGCGTATCAGTAAAAAAACGTACGATGTTAAATTATGGTTCAAACCGGATGAATTCAAGGTGAGGCAGGGACAGGTTATTGCATATTCAGGTGATACGGGAAGCGGCGCCCCGCACCTTCACCTGGAACTGCGCGATGAAAAAAACATCCCTTTGAATCTTCTTGATTACGGTCTCGTTGTTCATGATGATATACCGCCGGTTCTTGATTCGGTTATGTTAATTCCGTTCGACAAAACATCTTCCATAGACGGCTCAAGCG
>JABHYP010000587.1 GCA_018656855.1 Candidatus Latescibacterota bacterium
AGTTCGGCGGGCAGACTCCGCTAAAGCTTGCAAAGGATCTTGAAGCCCACGGTGTTCCCATTATCGGAACAACACCGGAATCCATCGATTTAGCAGAAAACCGGCAACGTTTCGGTGCGCTCGTAGATAAGCTGGGAATCAAGCAGCCGCCGAACGGCACTGCAACGGATCTCGATGGCGCCCTTAGAGTTGCCAAAAAGATCGGGTATCCTGTGCTTGTCAGGCCCTCGTATGTACTCGGTGGACGGGCCATGATGATCTGCTATAATCAAACCGACCTTGAGTCGTATATGAAAGAAGCTATCAGCGTTTCGGAAGAGCGTCCGGTTCTCGTTGACCGCTTTCTCGAAGAAGCCATTGAAATTGATGTGGATGCTGTTTGCGACGGCGCCGATGTGCTGATAGGCGGCATCATGCAGCATATAGAAAATGCGGGTATACATTCGGGAGACTCGGCCTGTGTTCTTCCGCCATACAACCTGAACGGAGATACCGATAAACGCCTTAGGGAGCACACATTTGCCCTCGCAAGGGAGCTGAAGGTCATCGGTTTAATGAATATTCAATATGCGGTTAAAGACAATGAAATATATGTGCTTGAGGTTAATCCTAGGGCTTCGAGGACAGTGCCGTACGTATCAAAATCTATTGGAATACCGCTTGCGAAAGTTGCTGCCCGTATAATGACGGGAAAAACACTCAAGGAGCTTGGTTTAACCGAAGAGATCACCGTGGATTATTACTGTGTAAAGGAAGCGGTTCTTCCATTTGTCAAATTTCCCGGTGTAGATTCAATTCTTGGCCCAGAGATGAAATCGACGGGCGAGGTTATGGGAATCGATAGAGACTTCGGTGTGGCATTTGCCAAGGCGCAGATGTCCGTAAATTCCAATTTGCCGTTATCCGGGAGAGTCTTTATAAGTGTCAATAACAGTGATAAGGAGAGTATTGTTCCCATAGCCGGAAAGTTGAAAGAGGCCGGATTTGACATTGTTGCAACATCGGGAACAAGAGCATATCTTATTAAACGCGGCATACAGGCTGAACCTGTTGCCAAAATCTATGAAGGGCGTCCGAATGTTCTCGACCTTCTTACCGATGGTTCAGTGGGATTGATGATAAATACGCCGATTGGCAGGGAATCACATGAGAATGACTATGAAATAAGGCGTTCAGCATTGCTTCATAACGTTCCGTACACAACAACCATTGCCGGTGCGACCGCAGCAACCGAGGGGATACTTTCGCTCGTTTCAAAAACTATCGGGATAAAGAGTATTCAGGAATATCATGGAATGCTTCGATTGAAAAATTTGTAATCAGATTATAATATGTTTATCCAGGGCATAGGCTAAATATTTTCAGGTTTCAAGTTCAAAGGTTTTTCTTTTGCTGCAAAAAGGCGCAAAAGATAATTGGTCACCGTGTAGGGATAATCCTATGTGATTACCCTAAAGATTTGAAGCAGTATTTACGGGATTAGAATGGATTGCTATGATTGAAATTTGGAATAATATTTCAAGATTCCTTACAGAATTCCCGCAAGGCGGCAATCCTGGTTCAAAAAGAAATAACAAATGAAAAGAAACCTTCTCACATATCTCTTATTTATTATTATTTTTTCATCCATGAACGGATGCGCCTATTTCAATGCATTCTATCTCGTTAATAAGACTTTTCAGGATGCTGAATACGACCGCAGGAAAAATAATGGTGCAGCAAAAGCCGGCTCATACAGTATGCCCATCAAATGGGGCGAAGAATTCCTGGAGAAACATTATAATTCGCGTTACGTCGGTAATACCATTTACATAATGGGCATGTCTTATTTTTACCATAAAGATTATGTTCTTGCAAGAAACAGATTCGATGAACTGTTGAATACATTCCCCGAAAGCAAGTATACGCTGGACGCCCGTTTTTATAAAGCAAGATGTCTCGTTGGATTAAATCAGAATGATGAGGCAAGGATAATTTTAAATGAACTGATGCAGAGCGGCGACCGGTCAATGAAAGGCCGTGCCGGACTCGCATTAGCTGAAATAACATATGCAAACGAACAATGGAGTGAACTTCTCAGTACCGCCCAGAATGTAATCGAAAGCGATCCTGAAAAGGAACAATTGATTGAAGCGGTTGTTTACAAAGGCGAGGCTCTTTTTCGACTTGAACGGTATGAGGAATGCATAACCGAAATGGAAAAGATTGTAGAACTGAAACTCGTTCCGGAGTGGAGATTCAAGACAAATACCCTTATTGCGCAGTCGAAAGCCAAACTCGGTAATTTTGAGGAAGCATCGAGCCACCTCGAAAGTTTGCAAAACAGGGGAGAATTTGCGTCATATGAGACCAGGATACGCCTTGAAATGGGAAGAATTTACGAATTGCATGGCGATGATGAGCTTGCCATGGAAACGTACAGGAATATGGCCGGAGATTATCCCGATTCAGTTCAAGCGAAAGAAGCGTGGTATCTTGTGGGAACTATTCTTATCAAAGACCTTTCAAATTCCAAAATAGCAAAAGAGGCTTTTGATATGGTTGAGAAGGGGAAAGCTACGACAACTGAAACCTGGTTGGTCGAGGCAAAAATAAAATCTGCTCAAATTGATTCAATAGAAGTTAGGCTCAAACGGATAGAAAACCTTGAGGATGATCCTGAAGCCTGTGCCCGCGCACGTTATTCTCTTGCTGAACTTTATACGTATTCATTTGATAGGCCTGACTCAGCGCTCACACAGTACAGACTGATAATGGAAGAGGCGCCTGATACGGAATATGCGGTGATGAGCGACTTTTTCATCAGGCAATATGAACTCGAGGAAAGCGGCAAATATTCAGAGGAAGCTGAAAAAGAGATAATGGAAGAAATTATTGAAAAGTACTCTGACACGGAATTTGCTCATAAGCTCAAAGTATTTCTCGGTGTTACTGAAAATCCGCTTGATGTTGTGGCGCTTGAGGAAGCTGAAAATGCAAAATTCTCCGATGAGGATCCGGAAGTGTATCTTCCTCTATACCAGAAAGTAGTCGACAACTTTCCCGGCACAAGGAGCGCATATCAGGCACTTTATGTTCTGGCATATTCGTATGAACATGACCTTGAAGATATTGATAAAGCCATAGAATTATATACCGGACTTGCGGACGAAACTCCGAAATTTATCAGCAAAGAATTTATCGATAAAGCAATAGAAAAATTGGATTATTACGCCCAGGAGCCGAAAATGATAGAAGAAATCCAGAGTTATCTTGCCGGATACGAATCCCGAAAAGAAAGCGATGCAACCTTTTCTGAAGCATCTGAGCAGACTGCTGGATCAATTACAGTCATGGAGGAAGAAGTTCCCGGTGATAAAAAAATCAGGTTTAGAAATGCACGAATACGAAGCAGGTATTTTACGGACTGATTTCCGGTGCGAAAAAAGCTGTATTATTGATCTTTCCTGCAAAGCTATTGCCCGCGAAGCTTTGCCGGGACAGTTCGTTCAGGTGAGAGTTGGTTCGGGAACCGATCCTTTTCTCAGAAGGACATTCTCTTTATGCGGCACCGATCCTGCACGCGGTGAAATAAGACTTCTTGTTGATATTGTCGGAAGAGGCACAGAGCTATTATGTTCGATGAAGAGAGGAATGAATGTTAATATTATCGGTTCCCTTGGCACTGGTTTTGACATGAAGCTCGGCGGTACCGGGACTTGTGTTCTCGTTGCTGGAGGTTCGGGAGCGGCACCTCTGATTTTCCTTGCCAACAGGCTCATCACCTCAACCAAAAGGCCTGTCGTATTCATAATGGGAGCAAAGTCATCCGTGTATCTTAGTGTTATTGAAGGTTTAAAAAGCGATGGTATAATTGTTAAAACCGCAACAGATGACGGTTCCGCCGGTTTTTGCGGTCCGGTGAGCGAGCTTCTCGATAAACAAATTGAAGATATTAAGCCTGACGCTCTTTACACCTGCGGTCCACATGCAATGATGAAAGCTGTTTCTCATCTTGCGGAAAAATACTCAATCCCGTGCCAAATTTCTCTTGAGGAACGTATGGCGTGCGGAGTAGGTGCGTGTCTCGGGTGCGCAGCGCCCCTGAGGGACGGCCGCATGGTGCGAACCTGTGTGGATGGGCCGGTGTTTCATGCAAGCGAGGTAGCGTGGTGAGCATTGAATGTCTGAGCCAAAAACTGTTCGGGATTGAATTTAATAATCCGGTGCTCGCAGCATCCGGCACTTTCGGCTACGGGGAGGATTTCTCCCATTTTTTTGACGTATCCTCTCTTGGAGGATTTGTAACCAAAGCTGTTACTCCGGAACCGCGAAAAGGCAATCCACCGCCCCGTATTATTGAAACTCCATCGGGAATGCTTAATGCCATTGGACTTCAGAATGATGGCCTGGAGGTATTTGTCAATGAAATTCTACCCCGGATCAAATCGCTTGATACAGTTATTATTGTCAATGTCGCAG
>JABHYP010000057.1 GCA_018656855.1 Candidatus Latescibacterota bacterium
GAGAATAGAAAAGGAGGTTATCCAGCCGACGCTGGATGGAATGGCATCGGAAGGCGCTCCGTACAAGGGAGTACTTTACGCAGGAGTTATGATTGAGGATGGCCGGCTTAGAGTTGTTGAATTCAACTGCCGTTTCGGAGATCCCGAAACACAGGTGGTTTTGCCCCTGCTCGATGGTGACCTTGCCGAACTCATGGTTGCTGCGGCACATGGTAATCTGGGGAAAACCAACTTTACGACCTCTCATGGCTCTTCACTCTGCGTCGTTATCGCTTCCGGAGGTTATCCCGGACCTTACACTAAAGGTTATACTGTTGATGGAATTGACAAAGCCGATTCTATTGAAAATGTAAAAGTGTTTCATGCAGGGACAACTTTTGACAATGGCAACATCATCACATCAGGCGGCAGGGTCTTTGGTGTAACGGGCTGGGGAGACACTTTTTATGAAGCACGTGACAGGGCGTATCAGGCGGCCGAATGTATAACATTCCAGGATTCATTTTACCGTAAAGACATAGGTAATAAAGCGTTAAAATACATTGAAACTTAACATAAAGGTAAAAGTATAAAAAAGTAGTTTAATGTTTTAAAATTTATCTGCCAATTTTCAGGAGGATATTTCATGCCGGAAGTAGCAGTTGTTTACGGGAGCAAATCAGATGAAAATGTCATGAAAGGAGCTCTTGAGCTTCTTGAAGAGTTTGGAATTGAATATGATCACAGAGTAATTTCAGCCCACAGACAACCGGAAGAAACAGCTCAATTTGCGAAAACCGCTGCTTCTCGCGGTATCAAAGTAATAATCGCAGGCGCCGGTCTTTCTGCTGCTCTGCCGGGAGTAATTGCGTCACACACAATTTTACCGGTTATCGGCGTACCTGTGGGTGCAGGCCCCCTGAACGGCGTTGATGCACTTTATTCAATCGTTCAGATGCCTAAAGGCATTCCGGTTGCCACTGTCGGAATTTCTAATTCAAAAAATGCGGCGATTCTTGCGATTCAGATTCTTGCTGTTGCGGATGAGAGGCTCGCAGAAAAGATGATTGATTTTCGAGAAAAATCCGGTAAATGAATAAAAAAGAACAGGCGAATATCGAAGAGGCTGTAAATGTATTGAAAAATGGCGGGATTGTGGTCTATCCAACTGAAACCGTCTATGGCATAGGATGTGATCCTTTCAACCGTATTGCATACGAAAGAGTACAGCACCTAAAAGGAAGAAACAACAACAAACAAATGCTTCTTCTGGCGTGTTCGCTGTCACAGGTTGAACATTTCACCGGCAGACTCGCGGATATACCTCGCAGGCTTGCACATGAATTCTGGCCGGGTCCTTTGACCATGGTTATAAAGCCCCGTAATGAAATGCCTGTATATTTATATGGAGATTCAGGTGGTGTGGCATTCAGAATTACTTCCCATCCGATTGCTGCAGCGCTTTCAAGAAATTTTGGATGCCCGATCACCTCGACAAGCGCGAACATGACTGGAAAACCGACTGTCGGGACTTATGAAGAGGCGCTTAATATGTTCGGCAAAGATGTCAGCATTGTTATTAAGAACCATATTCCGTTAAACGGCACACCAAGTACGGTTATTGATCTCACGTCAGGCAAACCGTTGCTGATTCGCGAAGGAAACATATCATTCCAGCATATCCTAGGAGTGCTTTGATATGACCTCACGTACCGGCATCAGTATATTCTTTGGAATTTCATTTGCAGTGTGGCTCATCGTAATGGGGTTTGTTTATCAGACATATTATACCGAAATGGTTGACACTGATCTGGAAACACTTAGTGCTGATCTAAGGTTTGATGACGAAGCCAAACAGTATTATAGTATTATTAAAGACGGCCGAAAAATCGGGTATAAAACTGAAACACAGTTTAGTATCCCACAGCTAATTATGTATAACGAGGACAGCGTAGTAAAGATGAATTTTGCTGGCATGTCGAGAGAAGTTTTCATTAAATGCACAGCAGGAATAGATTCATCAGACTTCAACACTTCATATCTGGAATTCAGTCTTCAATCTGGTATGCATACATATAACTGCACAGGCACAGTTGCAGGCGACAGCCTCATAATATCTGTCAAAATCAATAACGAAACCCCGGACCGTAAGGGCTTCTTCAGGTTTCACGACAGGATAACATTTCCTGTAGCGCTTCCGTTTTATATGCACAGGGCCGAAACTGAAACCATGAATTTAACTGTTTTTGATCCTATTGTTTTTTCTCTTTATAATGTGTATATAGAAAGAAAGGGAAGTGAGAGAATATTAGTCAACACTCGTCAATACGATACCGTAAAATATGACCTTGAATTTTCAAATAAACGTTCATCAATATGGCTTGA
>JABHYP010000588.1 GCA_018656855.1 Candidatus Latescibacterota bacterium
CTGCGGCTGCTCCTCTTTCAGAAAGCGTGTATGCAGGCCTGTCGCTGATACATGTTGGCGTGGGAAATATACCTTACACGCGCCTGTGGGACCCGTCAAAGGCACTGAGCGATTCCAACAGGGTGGAAGTAGTGTCGCATGAGGATGCCGCTGATTACGCCCTGTATCTATCTGGAGCGAAACGTTTCACGGAGAAACTGAGCATCGGGACATCGTTCAAAATAATTCGCAGATCAATTGGCCCCGACACCGCTTTCGGATTTGGCATCGATGTGGGATTGCAATATAGAATAAATAGACGCTGGGATATGGGAATTGCTTTTAAGGATATAACGGGTACTACTATCGCCTGGGACGTTCAATCAAACGACAGAGACCACACAACGAACGACCGTATAGCCGCAACAATGGATGCGGGCCTTGCATATAAGGACATTGCGCCGTGGATAGGCGGGAACTACATATTAACCGCCTCGATGATATTTTTCGGCGACTCTCCCGATGTGAAAGGGCTCGATACGATGAATATCGGGCTTGAGTATATTATGGTGGACCTGCTCGCTTTCAGGGCAGGAATGTCAGGCGGAAACGGAACATTCGGTGTGGGGCTTATGAGACTTCCACTGATTTCATCATCCTCGCTCGACTATGCCTTCCTTGGCCACGAAGAACTTGACAGCACACACCGCATTTCGCTAACAGTGCGTTTTTAGCATTTTTTTCGTTTAATCCCAGAAAATTCTTAATAACTTTTCATAATTTCTTTGATTTTTCTTTCAAGTACTGAATATTTATAGCGGTTTAAACTCTTTCAGGTATTCATGAAACGTAATATCTTTTTCATATAACTCGTCTCTCATATAGTCAAGGATGAGGTCTATATGTTCTTTGTTTCCGCGAAGGACATAGCTGAGAACACTTTGAACCGGTTCACCGGTTTTGTTGAAAAAAACGTGAGTAGCCGATGTATCTGACCGGAAAAAACGCAGGAGATCTCGATATGAAAAGGTCCTCCCTTGGTAGGTAGCGGTTTTCCGCTGTTCCGCGACATCGAGCAGAATACAAATCCATTCCGATTCAAGACGCTTTCTTATATCGGGAGTTTGATATAGAGAATCATTGATGGCATTGCGCCAGATTCCGTCCTTTTTCATGTCGAACTGTACAATTACAGGTTTTTTCTCGCGCTGAGCCTTTGCCATACCTTCATTCCAGCCAAAATGCCAGATGTTGTCATCCGACATGGTTTTTCCCGTTCCTGTCGCCTGCTTCGGGAGAGGAGATGAACTGGTCTTGTTGTTAAAGAGCATCTCAATCTGGACGAGAAGACTCCTTTCATAAACATCACGAATAATTGAGCCGTCCCTGTCTATGATTATGTTGGGAAATTTTTTTCTGGTAAGTCCATATAATTCGAACGTTTCTCCCATGGAATCTTCAATAATCGATTGTTTGTCTACTGCGACGGTGTATGATATTTCCTTGTCTGCTAAAAGTTTTTTTAGAAGCGTAATGTCTTTCGTGTATTCATGAATGCCAATGATTATAAGGCCTTTTTCGCTATATTCTTTTGTAAGTGCTTTCATTATTTCCAATCCCTCGACGGATTTACTGTACCCGCTGGTCCAGAAATCCAGCACAACTACATTCCCAAGCAGGTTTTTGATTTTTACAGGCTCACCCTGAATCCACTGTGAGCAATTTAGTTCAGGAGAGTTCCCGTCCTCAAGTATCGTAATTCGCCGCTGGTCAAATTCCCAGACAGGGAAATCAGTTCTCGAACGGTCGAATTTCTCCAATATAAAAGTCAAATCGTCTCTATTAGTCTCTACATTTTCAAGTCGTTTCGACAGGCTTTTTTCATGATGATAAAATGAGAGTGTTACCCTGTTATCGATCATGTTATCGAAACAGAATCTGCCGTCAATATCGGTTTGTTTTCCGATATAAACAAAGCCGGAATCGCGCATTTGCGGTTCGATGGACACACGAGTCCCCATAGCCGGTTCTCCGTCCGTGTCGACAACCCTGCCTGAGAGATGATATTCCGGTTTCACCAGTGTAATATTCCGTATCGCGTTTGTCGCAACGTTCTCAAACCGGTAGTGGCCGTAATTGCTATGATCGAGAGCGAAATTACGTTCCACAATTCGTTTGAGGCTGTCGAAACGGTAATATCCGCTAGCATCGGTGTATGTTTGTTTTAAGGGGTAATATCCCTGAATATTAATTCGAGCGCCTGTTACAGGATTACCGTAAGAATCGGCAACGATACCTTCTAACCAGCGTTCGGCAGTTTCTTTTTCCAGGACAGTATCATCAAGGTGTTGTAAACCGGATTTTAAATCCCTCAAAAAAAATATGCTCTCGTATTTATAACCATCTGCTTCAGCTGATAGATAGTGTCTATCAATTCCGGGGATAAGATTATCCACCCGGTAATTTCCGGAGTCATCGGTAATCGCAACTATGACTGAGCTTATGGATAAAACGCCGGAAGCCGGACGTGGATCTTCTTCGCTTTTACTCAGTTTGATATTTACATTCGATAGAGGTTTGTCGTGTTCATCGACCACTCGTCCTTCAATTGTTGCGGTCTCGTAAGGTTCAAGGTGAATTTCAATTTCGGTTCCCGCATGAATTTTAAAATCAGCTTTTGACCTGAGCCTCTGTTCTTTATGCTCAGCATCAATCAAGAGCATACCGCCGTCTTTTAAGCCTGTTAGAGTGAAATTCCCTTCATCACCAGAGATAACTGTGCCTCGCCAATCACTGAAAGGCCTGCTGCTCACAACCACACCCTGTAATGGATTTCCTTCAGAAGAAAGAACCATACCTGTAAGAACAAGCCCCTTTTTGAAATGGAAATCTACGTCATCAAGCGTTTTTCCTTCAATTACTTCGATATCAGCTTTGATATTGGCATATTCATATCCGAATGGGGAATGCGGATATACTTTTACTATGCCAGGCGCTGACCTGATTCGGTACTCACCTTTCTCATCTGTAAGTGCTTTTCCGAATGTAAGACGGGAATTCATTTCTGCTGTTTGAGCTGTTACCCGAATTCCCGGAAGTGGCTCTCTCGTATCCGTATCGTATATTCTGCCGGTAATAATACCGCCCTTGATAAGTTGTAAATCAATATTTTGTACTGTATTTCCAGGCTCAACAGCGACATGCTCCACTGGTATCGCTGTCAAGTCAGGAAACATTTCTTCCTGCACAATGGTTACATGGTAAATACCAGATTCTAAATTGGTTATCATATATCTTCCATTCCTGTCGGATTTTATTATGTCACTGTTTGAAATGCGTAGATCAAGGCTTGCTGCGAATAGTTTAATGTTTTCGGCAGGTTTGCCGGTATCATGATATGTGACTTTACCTTCGA
>JABHYP010000058.1 GCA_018656855.1 Candidatus Latescibacterota bacterium
GTCGATATCGGCGCTGATACGGTTAATGACATCTTCGTTCCGGATCATTAATTCTGCATTGTTTCCGCCAAGAATAGGCGAATAGGCTAAACGCCGGGCCAGGGTGACAGCCGACACCTGTTCGGGTTCCAATATTGGATGAACACTGTCGGGGAGATTCTCTAACCTCTTTATTAGGGCTTTTAACTCTCTTTGCAGGCGTGAATGCCGCTCGATACGGCGTCTTGGCAGGCGGTTGCTACCAACCAGAAGATAGAGTATCAATCCCACCCAAGGAATGATAAAAATTACCAGCAGCCACGCCAAAGCAGAGTTGGGCCGGTGGTGGCGGGTAACCACCACCACCATGATCAGCCGGATAATCCAGTTGCTGATCATGAACATCAGCGACAATGAAAACATCATGCTATTCACATCCAGGTTTTTACGCTCGAAGGTTTGGCATAGTATATCAACATACCTTTATTCAATCTTATAAAATATTGTATAGGGCTCAAGTTAAAAAAAGTGATTTTTAGTTTATAATATTATATGCTTATACAGTTAGCTCCGCAAGCCCCCTAAATCCCCCGGAGGGGACTTGCCAGCGCAGTTTTTGAGAACTTAAGCCCCCCTTCGGGGGGTATGGGGGGCTGTATTTAATATAAATTCTTTTTTGCTGTTTTAACTGGATAGGCAAACAATATTATTCCAGAGTTTGAAATAGATTAAAAGGATGTTTTATTTCCAATATTACTACTTTTCCTCCCGAGTTCTTACCAGTCAACCACAGATCCATCGTCCACGTCATACCTGGTCGGATATGGATTCGGTTCACCGACCTGTGCCATAAGTTTGTCTTCGTCAATCTCGATACCTAATCCCGGATCTTTTAAAAGCGGGCGATATCCACCTTCAACCGGCGGCATCGGTTTTGCAAGAAGGTCTTCATATTCGTTATCACCGCGTTCCTGGATGAGGAAATTGGGGACTGCCGCATCGATCTGGAAGCTGGCTGCAAGTGAGCATGGCCCCTGAGGATTATGCGGTGCAATGGGAGTATAGTAAGCCTCGGCCATACCTGCAATGATTTTAAGCTCGGTTATTCCGCCTGCATAGCATACATCAGGCTGGAGAATAGATGCTGCTCTCTTTTCAAGGATTTCCCTGAATCCCCATTTGGTGAAGATTCGCTCGCCGGTGGCAATAGGAATATGGGTTTTCCTCGCAAGCTCAGCCATAACATCAACATTCAAGCACTGGACAATTTCTTCAAAGAAGAAGGGTTGATATGGTTCAAGAGCTTTGATGAGCAGCATTGCTGTCTGGGGCTGAACGGCGCCGTGGAAATCAATACCAATATCAACATCAGGACCGTGTTTTTCACGTAGAGCTGCAAAATTCTCCACACATCTCTGGATATATCCTGGACTCTCGACATATTTATAGGCTCCACGTTTGCCGCCATCGGGGCCGGTTTTTAATGCGTTAACTCCTGTTTTGTCGCTTATTCTCCCATACACTCTAATCTTATCTCTGACAGGGCCGCCTAAGAGTTTATAAATCGGCACTCCAAGCGCTTTTCCTTTTATGTCCCAAAGAGCCTGGTCAATACCACTCAGAATGGCTGTCTTGATCGGACCTCCACGATAGAATGCTCCTCTATGAATAGCCTGCCAGTGATGAACTACATTGCGGGGATCCTTGCCGACAAGATAGTTTCCCACTTCTAATGCGCCCGCAGCACAGGCTTTGGCATCGTCTTTCAGCATTTCACCCCATCCGACAATACCGGCATCGGTGGAGACTTTGACAAATACCCAGGAGTTTTTAAGTACAAATGATTCTATCTTTGTGACTTTAATATTGTCATTAGGATCGACAAGTGCAGCATCACTTGGTTTTGTAGTAAATGCGGCGTCCATACCTAACAGGGCGCCGGAACCAAACAGGCCTCGAAACAAGGTTCGGCGTGAGATGTGTTTTTTGGTGGTTGATGAGTTTTTCATGTTTTTCTTCTCCTTAAATAACGGGTGAATTATTATGTAAAGATATGAATTGCACTTTTAAACTCAGTGGTGCCGGTTTGTATGAGCATGATTAATCACCCCCCTGCTGTCATGTATAATATAAATATACATATTTCTATGACTACAGAAATAAAGTATACTTGCATTTGTTGATTGATACCATATAATATATAAACTTGGAGAGCGAATAAATGGATATTAATTTATACGATTATATTATTCTTTTTGCCTACTTCATAGTGCTTCTCAGTGTTGGATTTATCAAGGGCAAAGGAAAGCGCGCCAGCTCGGAAGAATATTTCATCTCGAAGGGCACTCTTCCCTGGTGGGTGATAGCGGCTGCGTTCGTGACGACAGGCATGAATACCGAACAGTTGATAGGCCAGAACGGCATGGGTTATACCATCGGCCTCACCATGGTAAACTGGTACATAATAGCCCTGTTCGTGTATACTGCGTTAATTTTTGTTTTCCTTCCCATTTATATGCGTAACGGCATTGTCACAATGCCCGAGTTTTTAGGAAGGCGGTATAATGCGGCATGTCGGAACGTATTCAGCGTTCTTCTCATTGTGAGTTACGTACTGTTGAATCTCGCTGTTGTTTTCTATGGCGGCGCTAAGCTTCTCGAAGTGGTAATGGGGCTTAATATCTGGTACGGCGTTATCCTTCTCGGTGTTGTCGCCGGGATTTATACAATGTACGGGGGTATGGCATCGGCATCATACGCTGCGGTTTTCCAGTTTGCACTTATATTCATATCGGGATTCGTGATTTTTTTCCTGGGATATATTCGTCTGCCCAACGGCTGGAGCGATGTGGTTGCAAATGCTCCCGGAGGGTTTCATCTAATGCAGCCGATGGATTATCCGGTAATTCCATGGCATGCGATACCACTGACCATGCTGGGTCTCCACCTTTACTATTCCTGTGTGAACCAGGCTCTTGTCCAGAGAAGTTTCGGCGCAAAGACGGAGTGGGACGCACGTATGGCAATTATCGTCTCAGGATTTTTCGTTCTGCTGAGACCCTTCGTCGAAATCCTTCCCGGTATGATCTGCAGGGCGCTCGGAACATTCGACCCGCGGTTCAATCTTGACAACCAACCGATTGATAACGTTTTCCCCCTGCTGATAAGGGAACTTATACCAGCCGGATTCAGAGGGCTAATTCTTGTCGGTATTCTCTCATCTGTTATGTCGACAATCTCGGCTTTTTTGAATTCAATCTCGACACTGTTTACACTCGATGTCTATAAAAAGTGGATAAATAAGGACGCCGGAGAGAAAGAACTGGTGCGGATCGGGACTATCGTTACCTTGTTTCTTATGTTTTTCAGTGTTCTCTATTCTCCGTTTGTCGGAATAATCGGGGGTGGAATTTTCAATTATTTCCAGATGCTTGCGTCTTATCTGGCAGTACCCATTGCGACAGTTTTTCTTGTCGGTATATTGTGGAAACGGGCAACACCCGCCTCGGCTCTAACCATAATGATTTCCGGTATACCGCTTGGTATATTTATCTCATGGCTCATGCCACGGGTATTTGCTGAATCTACGGTTAACCGGTTCAGCCTTGATAATTTTTTTGTGTCCAGCGGTATATCACAGGCAGTGTGCGTTGCTATCATGGTTATGGTGAGCTTCTTTACAACTCCCAAACCCATTGAAGAAATATCTTCGCTGTTGTTTTCAAAGGAAAAGGTTTTTCTTCCGAAAAATGAGCCGAAGCGGCCGGTTTTGCAGTCGATATGGTTTTGGTGGTGTATATTTGCCGCGGTGTATGTTTTACTTTATATAAAATTGTGGTAGAATTCAGAACGAAACTACTAAATATCGATAGTCAGGAGGATGATTTTTTTCATTCTGACTCCCGACTCCTGTATTCTGACTTCTTAAATTACTATACCTCTTCCCAACCGCCGGATTTCTCCGATTTGAAGAAAGCATCCATGACATTGAGATTATTTACAGCGTCCTCAGGAGGGGTCGGAGCAGGGCCATCGCTTCTCACCGCTTCCGAAAACCTCTCGAACTGAAGTTTATACTGGTCTTCTGGGCCCAGGAGAAGTTTTCTCGATCCGACACTGTTCGTTACGGTTATCTCGGCCGGAACATCGGTATAGGTGTTAAACGGGATATGTATATGGATTCTTCCGCCGGAACCTATAATATCCACCTTCTGGTATGGATATGACTGTGTGCCGACAGTAAATGTGGAATGCCCGTCGCCAAAATCCATAATGCCAGAGGAAAGAATGTCGGTTTTGAACGCGGGCGACCGGTTAATCAGGCTCACAACACGTTTGGGTTCTCTTCCGAAAAGATAACGTGCAGTTGAAATGGCGTAACATCCGATATCCAGGACAGCGCCACCGCCCGTTTCGAGGATGTTCCTGATGTTTTTGGGATCGGTATTATTGTAGCTGAAAAATGTCTGTACAGCCCTGAGGCTCCCGATATTTTCGGTGCTTATAAGTTCCTTCGCCCTTATCCACTGCGGGTGAAAGCGGTACATGAAGGCTTCCATTAGGAGGACGCCCTTTTTCCGTGCGTATTCGAGAGCTTCCTGTGCTTCACCGCCATTCAAGCCGAGCGGTTTTTCGCAGAGAATGTGTTTTCCCGCATCTGCGGCCTTTTTTATCCACTCAAGGTGAATGTTGTTGGGTAGCGGAATATACACTGCTTCTATTGATTTGTCTGCGAGAAGTTCCTCATACGAGGAGAAACTGCGGGGAATACCGTATTGCCGGGATATCTGCTTCGCTTTTTCGGGATTCCGCGATGCAACAGCATACAGTTCCATCAATTCCGACTTTTGCATCGGCAGAATAACCGCCTTGATAAAAATTTTTGCAGCGCCGACAATTCCCCATCGTACAGGTTTCATTTTTTTCTCTCCGTGAAGTTAATTTTTCTTTCAAATGTTTTCAGGTATAGTTTGTAAACTGTTTTAAAAGTATCTCAGCGGTCCATTTAACCGCAAGCCCGACTACTTCCGGACAGTCGGCATCCATTGATTCCCGAACCTCACTGCAGAGAACTCCGCCGTGTTCCTGTTCGAACTTTGTGTGAAGTTTCAGGATCAGCTCATGAGACAGGGACGTATCTCCGTAGGTATCGGTCCCGCACAGCTCCCCGATAACCATGCCGCAACCGGTAAACGCCCCGCAGTTTGCTTTTTTAGTCGGAGTTGCACCACCGTCAAGGCAACTGGCTCCTCTCAGTATACTTTTATTTTCCGGGATAAAGTCAATGGAATCCTGCAATGCGCCGACACTACACCGTGCACATCCGCCATGATTTTTTTCATACATATAACCAAGGTCATACGATTTATTGATTATTTCTTCTCCACCGCCGCCTATGTCAAAACGATCATTTCTATCCAGGATTTTATTTTTTTTCATCTTTTTTGAAGCTCCTTCAACTTCTTTCATGAATAAGCCGGACAGTCCTGCGACCGCCGCTGTATATATAAATTTACGTCTGAACTTAAAGATCTTTTTTTCTATATGTACCTCATCTGTTCTTTCCATATTATCCGCCTTTCGTATAACTTGTCACGGCCTGTTAATTATCCTGTTGAGCATCATTGATCAGTTTTTCAACCTCGGCAATACCTTCTAATACCAATACTTTTTTACCCTGTGCTATTTATTACCTTAATCATCGTATCAATACTTTTTCCGGTAAGATACGGATGTGCGGGCAGTGTCAGCAGGCGCGGGGCGATATATGCCGCCTCCGGAAACGGTTCAGGCTCGAGTTCATATCCCAGCCAGTCGTAGATATGGTGTATCGGCTGTTCGTACATACGTCCGGTATCGATACCTTTTTTAAAAAGCTTTTTCTCGGTTTCCTCCAACCGGGCGGGATCATGAAATACCACCGGCACATGATTAAATACCGGTTCCGCTCCAGTAATTATCCGTGGAAGAATGATACCATCATCGTCCTGAATACCCTCCATTATCGTACATCCGTTACTGATCCGGTCTGCATTCCATTGCGCAAGATTAGTCAGAAGCGCTTTGCCGACCCCAGCCATGAATCCGTTATAAACCGACGGGTGGAATTTTTCATGTACCGAAGTGGATTTGAAACGGGCAATAGAAAAATAAAACGCCCCATAGAACCACGGTCTCATTGCGAATGAAAATGCCGTCAAAACCGCCGGAACACTGAGGCGGTAAAAAAGTTCACGCGGGGGAAGCGTTTGAACAATCGCTCTTACTTTCTCGGCAAGTACATCATTGTCCGTAACCACGATCCCTCCGTGAAAAGTGGAAATGTTCTTACCCTTACACAGGCTGAAAATGCCGGCATCTCCGATCGATCCGACACGTTTGTTATGCAGTTTTGCCCCCGGAGCCTGACAGGCGTCCTCAAGCACAAACACATCGTGCTTCTTTCCTGCTTCGAGCGCTTTCTCAAGAGTACATGGAAAACCGAACATGTGAACCGGAATAATGGCCAGCGTTTTCTCTGTAACCACCGAGTCCATGGATTCAGGATCCATATTGAGCGTGTATCTTTCCACATCGCAGAGAACCGTTTTCAAACCCGCACTGTTAAAGGCAAGTGTGAGTGTCGGCACAGTATAAGCAGGAAGCACTACCTCATCCCGTTCGGGTCTTAGTTCTTTCATGGCGAGGAGCAGCACGTACAGAGCGGTCGTTCCGTTTCCCACTGCAATCGCATGTTTACTTTCGTTGAATTCGGCAAACGAACTTTCGAATGCCTCTATCTCTCCCCTGCCCAGAACACCCCTTATGCCGGGAAATAAATGGTGGAGCTTCAAAGGCACCGCTGTGGACGGTTGTTTGCTTATTATCATTTTTCGCTCTCCCTGTGGACAGCCTCCAGAATATAACTGAAAGCCAGCATTTTTAATGGAATACCTATGGTTTTTATCCTCTTCGCTTCAAGACCTGCCCGAGAGAGCATGCTTTTTATCTGCTTCAAGGAATAAGCATTGAGCGGAAGTCCATTGAGAGAAGAATCGTACAGGCCGGCATATTTATAAGCCAGAGACACAAGCGGATTTTCTGCATTTCTGAACTCAACTATCATACGTCCTTCTTTTCCGGTTACACGAGCCATCTCACATAAACCCTTAAAAACCATGTCGGCTGAAGGGAAATTGTAAAAAGTGCCGATACACACGGCCGTACCGAATGATCCATCTTCGAACGGCATACGTGTCAAATCCCCTCCTGCGAAATGTCCCTTACCGCCGTAATAACGTTTTACCTCATGAAGGGCTTTTATGTCCATATCGAGAATTGTTGTGACACCGGCGCACCGGCTGACATTCGGATCAAACAGAAGTCCGTCGCCGCCACCGGCATCGAGAATAGAATCGGCATTGTCAGAAACCATTTTACGCACAGCACGCCTGACGAACAGCCTGAACCAGTCAGAGGTTCTTCGTCCTCGTTCATCCTTCGTGGAACACAACCTGCGTAAGTAATAACCCAGAGTCATTGTTTACGGTTTATAAATTTAAGGGTCAAGGTTGATAGTACAGCAGAAAGTAACGAAACATCAAAGAGTGGCCGATAAAAAATCCCCCAAACTATAGATAGTTCAGGGGGCTTTTTTAAATATTTATTTTTTAAAAAGAATTAACATGCGCCTTCAAACATTATTCAGTGAATCTTTTTCGCTCTCGCCAGCATCTCTTTACGGTTCATATCATGTGCTTTGCCGGTTATGTGGCAGGCATAACAGGTTTGCTCAACGGTCAGGCGGGCAAATCCATTTTTGTCGAGCTTTGCCTTTCCCGTGCCGTCGTTGAGCGCATACTTTGGATCAACGCTGATTCCGAAAATATGTGAGCGTACGTCACCTTTATGATATTCTTCGACCATGGTATCTTTCTTGTTTACAC
>JABHYP010000589.1 GCA_018656855.1 Candidatus Latescibacterota bacterium
ATTGATCGTATCTCCTCTGCTGCCGAGTACAATAATCAGAAACTTCTTGATGGAAATTTTACTGGCAAGCAGTTTCAGATCGGCGCAAACGGAGATGCTGATAATCAGATCCAAATCTCCATTGCCGGTACGGATTCGACTACGTTAGTAATTAGTACAAGTACAATTGCAACTTTGACTGACGCAGTCACGGCGATGGATTCTCTGGAAACTGCGATTGACACTGTGTCTGATACTCGCGCATCGCTTGGTACATATCAGAACAGGCTGGGCTTTACTGTGGCAAGTATAGATAACGCTGCAGAAAACCTTTCAAGTTCTGAATCATCGATCCGTGACCTGGATATTTCCGATGAGATTACCGAATTTACGAAATCTCAGATTCTCGTCCAGGCCGGCATGGCGATGCTTGCACAGGCTAACGCCGTACCGCAGAATGTTCTCGCACTCTTCAGGTAATGGTTTCTTTAATTGAATAATGTATGGTGTATGAGGTGGTTTATATGAAAATTGAAAGTCGTCTAACAGATAATAAGCAGCTGCAAATGAGCAGCGGTGATAATTCTGTTAAAAGCCGGCGGAAAATTGCAACCTCAGACCCCAGTGGTGAATCTTCAAAGGCGCAAGTATCCTCAAACATTGTGAAAACACAAAGTGCTGAGGGAAAGAGGCGTATTGATGCTTCATTTGAAATCCAAGATTTTAAAAAAGCTGTTGAGATATTAAGCAAATTAGTT
This sequence comes from Candidatus Latescibacterota bacterium, assembly GCA_018656855.1. GTDB lineage: Bacteria > Latescibacterota > Latescibacteria > Latescibacterales > Latescibacteraceae > JABHYP01. The sequence continues at coordinate 738 of JABHYP010000589.1, forward strand.
CGTTCTCAACAGAGGGATGTGACTTTCTCGGTTGACGAAGACGCGGATGCCACTGTAATTAAAGTAACCAAAACTGAAACAGGGGAACTGATTAAGCAATTCCCGCCGGAAGAGATTCTGGCGATGATAGCAAGACTTAGAAAAAACATCGGATGGCTTGTAGATAAAAAAGCCTAAATCATTTTATTTGAACAAAACCGAGAAATTCAATCGAGATGAAAGGTTGAAATAGCTATGGCAGGATCAGTGAATTTTGGTGGAATGGTTTCCGGACTGGATACATCTAAGATCATTGAAGATCTTATTATGGTTGACTCAAAGCCTCTTCGGAGGCTTGAGAACCGGCAGACCGATTTTACGAAAAAACGCGATACTTTCACAACCATTAAAACCGATCTTCTCGATCTGAAAAACAAAGCATTTGAACTCAAAACAGCATCGTCTTTCGGTGTATTCAGTGCCTCTTCTTCCGATGAAGAGGCGCTGTCTGTTAGTGCTTCAACTTCGGCAAACGAAGGGAATTATTCTTTAAAGATTCTCTCGCTTGCCGAGGCTGAAACATTATCAGGTAATTCTTATGAAGATACCGGGAATGACCTCGGGCTTTCAGGGGAAATTCTTATTAATAATAAAAGTTTTGAAATCAGCAGTAACGACAGCTTGATTGATGTCCGAAACGGTATCAATGCACTTGATGCCGGTGTGAAAGCGAGCATTCTTAAAGTTACAGACAATAATAATCGCCTTATCATTTCTGCTGAAACCAGTGGTGCCGACAAAATACTGATTGCCAATGTGGGAGAAACCGATATCCTCGGTGAACTCGGGTTGACAGATGGTACGAAAAGCGTACGGAAAATTGAGAGTGGAACGGTATATTCCGCTGAATATACCTCCGCACACTCCACCATCGGCAGTCTGCTGGACCTTTCATCAGAAGTTTCCGGAACAGTTAATATTCGTAATAAATCTTTATCCTTCAATCTGGGAACGGATACTCTCTCTACCATTCGCGATAAGATTAACGATTTTGGCCCCGGTGGCGTTTCCGCTTCGGTGGAGTCTGTAACAACTGATGATGCAACCGTTTACAGGCTTGCCATAACAGGGACGGAAGATTTCGCGGATGACAATAATATTCTCGAGAGCCTTGGTATTCTAACGGGAGGAACATCAGGAACGTATACCGAGTTCCAGACCGGCAGCCTGTCATATACGGATGATGAAATAGTCTATGCCGATACAAATACAAAACTTACCGGACTTGGGGCGATAATATCGGAAACAATTACTATTTCCGGTAAAAATACTGACGGATCATCTGTTTCCGATACAATTAACATTGAAAACAATACAAAGATTAGCAATGTGCTTTCCAGTATTGAGGAGGCGTTCGGGAATAATGTGTCAGCTTCAATCCAGGGTGGCATTATTTCTGTCGTAAGCAATTCAGCGGGCTCAAATTATCTTGAATTTGGTATCAGGGCTGGCAACGAACTTGGTGGAAATATTGATTTCGGGACGGTTTCGACAGTTACTGAGGGGCGTGAGAGACTGCTTGTTGAGGGTACGGATGCCCGGATACTTGTAAATAATATTGAAATATCAAGAGACACGAATGAAATTAACGACGCCCTGACAGGATTGTCGTTGACACTGAAAAAGGTCGATCCCGAAACAGAACTTACCATCACGGTTGAAAGGGATTTTGATGTAGTTCGCGAAAAAATAGAAGACTTTGTCAACTCATACAATGAATTTATTGATTATGTGAATGAAAACACAAAATATGACAAAGAAAACAATATTCCGGGGCTATTAACCGGAGACAATACAACCAGATCAATAGTGTCAAGAATCCGCAACGCCATGAGCAGCACTGTTTTCAATCACGATATTAATTTTAATCAACTCGTACAGATAGGAATAGAGTCTAACATTGAAGGTAAGCTGGAAATAGATACCGCAAAGCTAAATGATGCACTTGGCGAAGATATTGATTCGGTCATTTCACTGTTTTCAACAACACGTACGACGAGTGACAATGATATAAGCTTTGTATATCATTCAAACAAATCTAAACAGGGAACGTATGATGTTTCTATTACACAGGCTGCAGAGAGGGCGACAGCTGTTTCGCAGGCTATAGAGGGTGAGGTCGGCGAATCGGGATTCATCACTATTGCCGATAACTATGATAACAGTATGGCAGTGGAATATTCTGCGGACATGACTCTTGATGATATATCCAACAGTTTTAATGCGGAAGCGCAAAATACATATGCGGAAATTCAGCAGTCATCAGCGATACTGCCTG
>JABHYP010000590.1 GCA_018656855.1 Candidatus Latescibacterota bacterium
CGCGTTTGGCGGACTGTTGAATATAAACCGGCATTACACTCACACCTGGATTCATGATACGCTTGTCGATCTACTGGCCATACAGAAAGAAATCCATACGGGCATTTTCTGTACCATGGACGGTACGACTGCCGGCAGTGGTCCCGGGCCCCGGACACTTGTTCCCCATCGAAAGGATGTGATTCTCGCTTCGAGCGACCAGGTTGCCATTGATGCTGTTTCAGCAGTGATGATGGGTTTTGATCCGATGAAAATCGAGTATATCGCTCATGCAACCGAACGGGGACTCGGCAATGGTGATCCGAGGTCTATTGAAATTGTCGGTATGCCTGAAGCTGCAAAGGAACGCTGGAATTTCAGGGTCGGCGTAAACCTGGGTACCGGAACCGGTATGCTTTTATGGAGATCGCCACTGAAAATATTACAGAAACTCCTGTTTCGTACTCCTATTGTGAATATTTTCATTTTTGCAAGCGAATTATACCATGACCGATTCTGGTATCCGATAAAGGGGAAAAGGATTGTGAAAAGATGGCTTGAGGAAAATCCCTGGGGAAAATTATTCGCAGAATATAAAGAATAATTTTCACTCACAATTGGAAGAACTGAGTTTAAAAAGTTTTCTGAAAGTTATAGGAATTAGTGAGTTCTTTCTTGATTGAAATTAATTTTGAAAGTATATTGCAAAACTAAGATTTTTGCCTCGAAAGTTAAAACAATAAAAAAACTGAAATTTAGAACTTGAAACCCAAATATTGAACAATGAACCTTTCACTTTTAAACCAATTATTTTAACTTGCTAAGGATTGTACAATGAATATAAAACTTTTCAAGATGTTTTTTATTTTAACGGGAGCTATTGTCTTATCTGCTACTGCGGAATCTCTGGAATATTCTGGAATTGTTCTCACTGATATCGGGCGCCGGGCGGCAAATGCCACAGTCACTGTAGAAAACCTTGCTGATAGAAGTAAGCGTTTCGTCGCTGTTACTGATACGACCGGAAGGTTTTCGTTCAGTATTGAAACTGCTGTTAAGGAACAACCGATTCCCTTTCAGCTTTACGGCAATTTCCCGAATCCGTTTAATCCTCAGACACGTATCTCCTACAGTATTGATAATGCTTCGGATGTGACAATCTCCATTTATAATATACTCGGACGGCGTGTGTGTACCATGGATCAGGGATACCGTGAACCGGGTTTTTACACTGCGGTTTGGGACGGTAGAGGTGACTCGGGAAATTCCAATTCCGCCGGTGTGTATCTGTATAAACTTGATGCCGGGGGAAGGTCTATTACATCCAAAATGCTAATGGTTGACTCCTCTGCCGGGTCATGGATAAACGCCAAACTTGTTCCCGTTAATACATTTAAGAAAAACGAGGAAATATTATATCTCATAACTGTTGTTCAGCCTGACGCTGAAACCTTGTCGCTCGGCCCGATGACTCTCAATGAAACTGATGAAGTTGTTTTAACCATAAACCGTATAATGACAAAGATGCAACTGGTTAAGGGCGCTACGTTTTTGCGCGGTACGGATAAGAGGTGGTATCCCAACCTCTATCCTGCTCACAAGGTTAAAATATCCCGTGATTATCTGATGGATAAATATGAAGTTACGGCGGGAGTGTTCAGCGATGTTATGAACTTCGCTCTGTCACGCGGGGATATTGTTGTTGACAGCCTGCTGGTGAAAAATACTATCGGAGACAGTCAGATCCTTTTAAAGCTTGATACTCCTGAACGGTGGACAAATATTTGTGTTGAGTTTAGAGATGGAGCCTTTATACCGAAGGTGGAGTGCGAAAAATCTCCGATAACATTCGTAAGCTGGTATGGTGCGATTTTTTTCTGTTATGAACGGAATATCATGAAAGGATTGCCTCAGGCTATAGATGTTAATGACTGGAGCTGTGATTTTAAATCGACCGGTTACAGGCTTCCCACGGATTGTGAATGGGCGCTCGCAGCGAAATCGACTGAATTGCGTGAATACCCGTTCGGTAAAGATCCTGGTTATTATAAGCCTATGAACACCCAGTTGAACGATGATGGATTTAATGATATTCTGGCGCCGGTAGGGTGGTTTTCACCCCAGGGGGATTCGTATGACGGCGTTTCTGATATGGGCGGTAATGTGTATGAGTGGATCTGGGACTGGCGTGTTTATTACAAAATATCATGGCTTGATTCTCTGCTTGTTGATCCGACCGGTCCTGAAAATGGTAAGAACAAAACCTGCCGGGGCGGATCAGCCTATGGTTGTTTCAGGACTGCACGGAATTTTGACAAAGCTCATGTGCTGGTTAGCCGCACCTCCCATGATATCGGTTTCAGAACCGTTCGTACGGCTGATAATTAATAAACAATGTAGAGCCAATACTCGCAGATATTAAACTGAATTTATGTTCTACCTTTCCGAATGTACGGTGTGATTTCTTGCTTTATTTAAAGCTGTCTGAAGACACATTTTTGCTCGGGTAACACTATGAACTCACACGTCCTCGATATTAATCGAGGGGAAATAAACGTCTGGAAAATCTTCTGGCTTCTCGTTTGCTTTGAAGCCGTAACTTTAGTGGCTGTTCTTCAGGGCGATTTGATTGTTCTGGCGTATTATGTCGGGATAGTGCTTACACCTCTGCTTCTCCTGCTCATTCCTCTTGAACCCACGATTGGCATAATATTGATGCTTGTGGCCACAGGTTTCGATTTTATGGCAAGGATTGGTGAACAATCCAAACAAATCAGGTTTAACTTGACATATTTTCATATAGCTTTGTTTGTTACATTCGTCAGCATCTTTTTAAATTTCATTCTCAAGCGCCGAACCAGAATACGTTCCGTGAATCTCTGGCTCCCCCTGACTATATTCTTTATCGTTCTCTCGTATTCATTAATCTATACTCCTGATTTTCCGCAGGGTTCGTATTACTTTGTGCGAATCGTGGTAATGGGTTTGCTCGCATTGATTGTCATTGAAAGTGTCAACAGGGAATGGAAAGTGAGCCTAGTTCTATGGGGGATGGTTCTCATTCCTTTTGCTATTTCAATTTTAACCGTTTATCAGCTTTTTACCGAAGGGGCGTTCTTTTCCACAAAAGTTGTTAAAATGGCCACCTCAATCGGGCTTGCCGTTTACCGCTCAACCGGAACATTTGAAAATCCCAACCAGCTTGCATCTTTTCTCATGATAGGTATTATTGTTCCCTTTGGCATGCTCTTTATTAAAAGAATGAATCCCATGTTAAAATTCCTTCTGGTAGTTTTTCTCTTGATTACGAGCATCGGTATTTTGTCCACATTTTCACGTGCGGGATGGATTTCAACATTGTTTGGACTGATGGTTATTGTTGCGCTGAATAGAAAATGGTCGTTTTTCTATATTTTTATCGGGATAATTATTCTCACGACTGTTATACTTTCAGTTAAAATTCCCCAGCTCTGGGAAGTGATATTTGACCGTTTCGGTTCAATTTTTGATCCGTCAAGTGACCAATCGTCTTCTTCGCGAATTTCACTTATTAGAACAGGCATCTGGATGTGGCAGGATCATCCCCTGTTCGGAATAGGGTTGCGGGGTTTCCCGACACTTTATTATGACTATGTGGATCCTAATATGCCCGCTATTCTTCTTGAGGTCAATGAACCTCATACCATACAGGTTGAAATTCTTGCCGAGGAAGGCCTTATAGGTTTTGTGGTTGCCACATGGTTGTTTTTGACGGTTTTTTTCCATGGATTGCGAACTTCTTTGAGAATGAAAAACAATTTTCTCAGATGTGCTCAAATTGCTTATTTTGCTCTCATATTAAGTTTTATTGTTAATTTCACTTTTGCCACCGATATAACGAACAACTCTTTCTGGATCTCTGTCGGAATGATTTATGCCATACCGTTCATTGAAAAATACAGTTCTCCTGAAGCTGTTACTTTTGATGATAGTGTTTCTACTGCTCCTTGATTTTTCTTGCATTCTGGGTATAACATATCTTTCATATATCATTGTAGTTTTAAACCTGGAACCTGTGACTTCTAACTTATTTTCGGATTAAACATGCAAACTCCAGTCTGTCCGTTATGTAAGAGTTCAAAAAATAAAGATTGTTTTAAAGAGAGGTTGCAGGCTGTTATTATAACATAACAATTTCAAATAAATGCAGTAACAGAATGATAGTTAGATTCTTACATACTTCTATTTGAGTTTTTTATGGGGTTATTATACAGCAGTATTTGCTGTTCAAAGATTCTTAAACGGAGCTGTGTAAACAATAGTTAGAAATCATAAGCACCAAAATGACTTAATACTCATTTTAGTCCGCATGATGATTTTCTAATTTGAAGTTAATTAAAAGTTAGGTATGCTAAAAAAGGGGACTCTGAATGTTTAACAACTTTGTAAACATTCATGATTTATCAACTATAATAAAACATAGCTCAAAAGTTTTTTCAAGAATTACACCAAAGCAAATACTTAGTAAACAGGAAAGAGTAAAGGGAGCTTGGGCACACACCTATAATCCAATAAGGAATTGGTGGGACATACCAGCAGTAAAAGTGCGTTGGAACCGTTTAATCTCTGGAGACCCACAGGTTGATTACTACGAATATATATCGCGAAAATACTTTGTAAATAAGAATTCTTTGTTGGCTTTATCCCTTGGATGTGGAACTGGTCATAGGGAATTGAGATGGGCAGAACAAGGTAATTTCAGTTGTATTGACGCATATGATCTCTCAGAACTCAGGATAAAGAACGCGATTAACACAGTTAACCAAAAAGGCTTTGGCAACATTATTAACTACCATGTTGGTAATGTTTATAGGATAGAAATGCGTGAAAACCATTATGATGTGATATTAGGGGAACAATCGTTGCATCATTTCTCGCCATTAGAGGAATTCCTGCTAAGAATCAATAAGTTTCTCAAGCCGGATGGCTATTTTGTTGTCAACGAGTTTGTTGGTCCAACAAGATTTCAGTGGACAGATAGACAGTTGGAAGCAGTCAATGGCCTTCTGTCTATCTTGCCTGCCAGATTTAAAACCATGTGGGATAGCGATTCTATCAAAACAAATATGTTCAAACCCGGTCGTTTGCGTATGATTTTAAGTGATCCTTCAGAAGCTGTTGAATCGTCGAGCATAGAACCTCTGTTGCATAAAATTTTTGAAGTCGTAGAGGTCAGAGAATATGGAGGAACTATTTTACAACTACTATTCAAAGGAATAGCGCACAATTTCATTTCCGAAGATGCTGAAGCCCAACGTTGGTTAGATATCTGTTTTGAAGTTGAAGATCAATTATTAGCGAGCAGGGACATTCAAAGTGATTTTATACTCGCAGTATGTAAAAAACGCACACTTTAGACAGCGCCATATTTCTTTATGGCAACGCGCCTGATATTGGGTAATAACCGGCCACGCTGAGTATGGGATAATCTCTTAAGACCGCACGTGTTTTGTGACTGTCTTGATAAGCGAGGTAAATTCCCCCATAGATGTGGGTCGCTTGAATCCATGATCGTTGAGCAGAAAATTTGCATGGGGAAAGATAATTTGATATAAGGGTGAATTATGGAGGAAAAAATTTGAAGAATGCGGTTCGCCTTCTTAGGCGTATTGATCCGTCATACCGCTTTAGCTGGGAGGTCTATGATGGCATCCTTGCTGAACTTTTAACAGAAAATACTGTATGGCTTGACGGCGGTTGTGGAAAGAACCTCGCCATAGAAGAACAGACCGTTCCATACTTCAAGATCGGAGTTGATATAGAAGTACGGACTGATGCAGTGCATGGAAATCCAAATCATTATGCCGTAGCATGCCTCGGATTACTTCCCTTTAAAGAAGAAACATTCGATCTTATAACACTGGCCAATGTTGCCGAACACTTTGAAGATCCGGATACTGTGATACGGGAAATTTGTCGTGTTCTGAAGCCCGATGGAAAAATCCTGCTTGGAACCACGAACTTACGGTCACCCATTATATTTATGGGAAATTTGCTCGGAAAGCGTTTACGGTTATTTATTATGAGGAAGTTTATGAGTGCGAAAGAGAATGATATTTTCACTGCGTATCATGCGCTGAATACTGCAAAAGACCTCGAACGGCTTGAAGGATTTACCCTTGAACGGATAAATTTCATACAAGACATAAACCGATCGAACCACCTTGTTTTTTTATTGTTTTCTCTCTATCATTTTCTCACAAAAAACCGACTGACCAGATCCTTTCAGACAAATATCATTGCTGTTCTGAAAAAAGATAGGTTTTAACTTATATTAATGAACTACTTCACTTTTCTGCTACGAGGTAGTTTATTGAATAATCCGGCTCTTACCGATATCAATTCTATTAGATATAAGCATATAATCCTTAGATATGGTATGAAGCGAAAAAAGGATGGCTCTTTAAACGCTTTTTAAGCGAGCATTACATCTGAACAGGGAATATATATAACATCTCGATGTGAGAAGGTGCATCTTATGGCGTTAATCAGAGTCTATGAGAGTGTTTTAGGAATCATTGAGGAAGGTGAATAATTGAAAAGGTTTATTAAAAAAACAGTTGCAACTCCTAAAAAATCCACATCTATTTTATGAGGTGAGTTAAATTTTTTTGTTTGTTCTCGTTCGAATACAGCTTATTATTATACCTGGAACCTGAAACTTCTAACTTATTTTCGGATTAAGAATGCAAACTCCAGTCTGTCTGTTTTGTAAGAGTTCAAAAATTATGAATGTTTTAATAGAGAGGTTACAGGCTATTATTTTACCATACCAATTTTAAAAGTTAGAAATCATCAGCACAAAAATGATGAAGAAGCAATTATGATCGATGATAGAAAACAACGCGAAAAAGATTTTCACGATGAACGGTTCAGCGGGGATGATAAGATAAGAAAAAATGCTAGTAAGTATTATAGCATCACCCAGGAATCAAGTTCTTTTTATAAAAATTTAATTTTGCGTTATTGCGAAAACAAGCAGCTCTTAGAATATGGATGCGGAGCGGGTAGCAATACAATATTTTGGGTACAAAACAGAGCAATTGTTACCAGTATAGATATTTCAACAGAAGGAATTAAGAAAGCAAAGGAAAATGTATTAAAGAAAGGAGTTTATGCGGATTTTTTTGTGATGGATGCTGAGAACCTTAAATTTGAAAGTAATTCTTTCGATATTGTAGTAGGTACCGGGATCCTTCATCACCTTGATTTAAGTAAGTCCTTTAGTGAATTGTCTAGAGTTTTGAGAGAGGACGGACATGCAATATTTTATGAGCCATTAGGTCATAATATTTTTATTAATCTATATAGAAAAATTACGCCAGTAATGAGAACCGTAGATGAGCAACCTTTTCTTATGAAAGATATTGAACTTGCGAAAGAATACTTTATGAATGTTGAGGCTACATTTTTCAATCTGTTTACTCTATTGGCAGTTCCGTTTAGGAATGGAAGATTTTTTAAATTTTTCCTTGGTTTTTTGAGACTGATTGACAAAAACCTGATATTTTTTTTCCCTTTTGTAAAAAAATACACTTGGATAGTAATTCTTGACCTGAGTAAACCAAGAAAAATTTAAAACAACACGCTTCAGCGAACGCTCATACATCGCACCGTTGTGCTTGTTTATACTCGTTCGAATACATTTTACTATTAAACCGGGAACCTTAAACTTCTAACTTATTTTCGGATTAAAAAATGCAAACTCCAGTCTGTCCGTTATGTATAAGCCAAAATAATGAAGAACGTTTTTCGGAGAGAGGATACCGTCTGTTATTTTGTCATGTTTGCGGGCTTTTTTTTATAAGTCCTTATCCCACGGATAAGAAACAAGTCCACAATCGTGTGTCGGATTATTCTTTTGATGAAATCGAAATCCTCGATCCCGAAAACCATTATCTTGCGGAAGTCCAGTATTATGAAAAGTATTATCCTTTTATTGCACACGAATGTGAGGGTGCAGGATCGTTATTAGATGTTGGCTGCGGTACCGGGCATTTGCTTGAGCAGTTGAGCGCAGTTGACGATCTTTACCTAACAGGTATCGAGCTTAATGCCGACAGGGCGGAAATGGCCAGAAAAAAATCAGGCTGTGAAATTCATCAGGTTCCGATAGAAGAATTCAAAAGCGCCACAAAGTTTGATGTGGTCACGATGATAAATGTGCTTTCACATATTCCTTCTTTTGACAGTCTTTTCAACTCAATTCGTTCATTGATGAGCGAAAATGGCAGGCTTGTGCTTAAGGTTGGTGAGCTAAAAAAGGATGTGAGAAAAGGAGATCTTTTTGACTGGGGAATTCCCGACCATCTTCATTTTCTGGGGCTTGGGACCATAAATTATATTTGCAGCAAATACGGTTTTAAAATAAACACACATGACCGTATACCCCTTTCGCAGGAACTGTTTTCGCCGCATACATGGAGATCACCGGGAAGAAGTTCTTTCAGGAATGCAATAAAAAGAATGGTGGTTCACACACCTTTTGCGCTGGCGGCGCTGGCACGTTACTACGATATAACACATGGAACAAGGATATACTCGTCGTTCATTTCTCTTTCTCCGCAGTCATGATTATAGAGCGGAGTGCTTACCTGATATTTAAAATACGGTATAACACGAACCATTCTTTGTTAGCTACCGGTTAAAACTCGATATTGAATCCACCAACCGGCATGGTTTTGAACTGATACACGTTTTCCTTCTCGCCATATTCGTTCCTGGAATAATCCCATATATTGTCTCTGCCATAAATGTTCATTATGTCAAAGTAAGCCACAAGGCTCCAGTTATTAAAATAGAACCGTCTGTCGAGGCGGATATCCAGTCGGTGATAGTCGGAGAAACGCTCGGTATTAAAAG
>JABHYP010000591.1 GCA_018656855.1 Candidatus Latescibacterota bacterium
AATAATTGCTGCCCTTCCACGCGCCTCCGACCGTGCTGGCAGACTTATGCCAATCCTCGACGACTGGCTGCCTGAACAGTGGGTGAAGACGCCGCTATACGGGTGTATCCTCATCGGCGGCAGAAGCACACGAATGAGTTCACCCAAACATCTCCTTGTCGAAAATGGAAAGACATGGCTCGAAAAAACGGTTGAACTGTTGAAACAGGTTGTGAACGGGGTGGTTATAGCTGGTGCCGGCACAGTTCCGGAGGGGCTCACGGACATAGTTCGCCTGCCCGATGTTCCCGGTATCGAGGGGCCGATGTCGGGTATTCTGTCCGCCATGCGCTGGGCTCCGTATTCATCATGGCTTGTTACTGCCTGCGATTTGCCCGGACTGTCACTGGAAGCCTTGCAGTGGCTTCTTTCCAGCCGTAGGCCCGGTACATGGGCAACGCTTCCGAATGTGGATGAAAACAGGAAGATTGAACCTCTTCTGGCTCACTACGACTTTCGCGCACGAATTCTGCTGGAAAAACTAACGGGGGAGGGCATTTTCAGTCCTTCACGAATAGCTGATAACTCAAAAGTAATTAATGTTTCTCCTCCGGCTCAACTGAGCGCTGCATGGAGAAATATCAACACAAAAGCTGAACTTAATTTGTTTAGAAAAGCCTATAACACGAAATAGTTGTAAGTGATGAAAAACGGAATCGTTATAATTTAAGTTTGAAAACCTCAAAGAATCGGATATGTATATCCATTCTTTATCGTTTTCTTTTCTCTCATGTAATTTGTAACATGTTGGCCGCAGTTGCTGCCAATATAATTTTCCTCTAATTCCCCAATGCTCAGGATGACTTCATACCCGGATTCTCTCAGCGTCTCGATTATTTCATATTTTTCTTTTTCCGGGAGTATATGGGAAGATATTTCATTTTCATTTGCGCGATAGGTTGGATTTACCGGTGTTATTTTTATTAAAAATGTATCAGGCGGGAAATAATGTAAAAGAACATCGGGATTAACAGGCATTCCATCCGCAAGAGCAAAGTTAAGGGTTATTTTTCTTTCTCCTTTTTTGTAAAAAGCCTTTCCGTACTCCGATATTTTATCAAAATCCCACTTTGGGGCAGGAATAAGCCAGTTTCTCAGCTCTTTGTCTGTGGTATGGATGGAAAACTGAAGCTGAAACCGTTCTTTATACAGTCTGTTTTTTATGTCCGACAATCTTTCAAAGAATTTATCTGTCCCATTGGGAGCAATAGTCGAAATTGTCGGCAAAAGTCCCGGTGCATCATAGCGTTCGGGCAGTTCCTCAAGTACATCAAGAACATTTTGATTGAACGCCGGATCACCCATTCTTGCAAACTGAATCTTGAACTTTTCAACCGGAATTATTCTTTCGGGAAAGCGCCTTTCTATAAGATAGTCTATCTGGGAAAATATTTCATTTCCGGAAAGTTTTCCCTGGTAATATTCGCCGGCATCGCAGAATCGGCATCCTACGGGACATCCATATAATATTGATACAATCAAAACCCATTTTTTTTCTCTCGGGATAGGAGGCTGAACAGATTCGACAAATTCAATTAGCTTTCCATTGTCCATTTCCGCCATGTAAACCATCGCTACTTCATCAGTTCCGGTTCTGGCCAGTATCTTCATGCGCCCTATCTCCCAAGTGTGTTATAGATTTTCATAGCTGCTTTTATACCGTCTCCTACACAAATGGCTGTCTGCCTGAATATTTCATTCTTAACATCACCAATCATATAAAACCTGTTTGATCTTATCAGGTATTCAAAATTAGTATTGAATTCACTACCTAAAAAATCAAGGCAGGGCTCTCTTCCTGTTGCAAATATCACATAATCAGTCTTGATTTGATTTTTCTTCCGGTTGTCATTACTGATACATTTTACTGATAAATATAAGCCTTCATCGCATATTTCACTAACATCTACATTATGCAGGTAAGAAATATTATCTGATTTCATACATCTTTCCAATAACAGCGGAAGACAACTGGACTGCTCACTCCTGTTTAAAATAGTAACTTCATTATTTTCTGAAAGGTTAAGAGCATAATCAAATGCTGCATCTCCGGCTCCTACGATTACGATATTTTTATTCTTTATACCTAAAATAGGATATATTTCATAAAATATTCGGTTTTTAATCTCATCTGAAACAGCCGGAACAGGAGTTATCATTGGTTTAGTGCCGGTAGCAATTACTGCAACGTCTGACCTTATTATTCTTTTGCTGGTCTTTGTAAAAAACAGCTCATCTCTGTATTCTAACTCCGCTACCCTTTCAAAGCTGACAGTGACCCCGGTATTTTTTAGCTGCTCTTTGAAACGCTGTACAAGATCCAATCCGGTAATCCCATCAGGAAAGCCAGGATAGTTTTCAACCAAGTTGGCATTTCGTAGGAGACCGCCGATTTCCCCCTGTTCTAAAAGCACGGGCTCGATATTACTGCGTTTCAACTGAATCGCCGTTGCTATTCCCGCAGGTCCCGCTCCTATGACAACTACACTCTTATTGTCCAACTTGAGAAGCCTCTACACAGTTCTGTAATTCTTCCATAAGCATAGGTACTGCAAAACCATGGGAAAGATTAATAAGTGTTGCCAGGTGAAAATCTTCGTTATATGTTGCTGTTCCGTCTACCGGAAAAAAGACCTCAAAGCCTTTGACAAAAGCGGATCTTGCAGTTGTTTCACAGCAAAGATGGCTCATCACGCCGGTTATTACAAGCTGACTTACTCCCTTTTCTCTTAACATATCCTTGAGAGGCGTCCGATAAAATCCATCGTACTGCGTCTTTTTTATAACAATAGCCCCGGGAAGATTTAATTCTGAAATGATTCCGCTTAAGTCATCTTTTTCTGTTATTATATCGTCCCACCACTGAGCCATGAGACCGGCATCTTTGTTTGAGTTTATATGACGGGTAAGAATTACTGGTGTATTAATTTTAATATAAGCTTTCGCCAGGTTTTTTATTTTTGGAATAATTGATAAAGCGCTAGGGATATAAGCATGAGAGCATTCATCGAGAAAATATCTTTGCATATCAAGAACAAGAAGAGCTGATTGATCAGGTATAAAGTTTATTCTGCGTGTTTTTCTGTATTTCGCCAGTTTTTCAAGCATTTCAAGCGATTTATCGCCAATGGTTTCACAGGAGAAATAACTGCTTTTCATCTAATGGTTCTTCTCCAGATTGTATTAAGAATATAGAATTAAATTGCCAGAAGTCAGAATGTAAAAAATATCCCATTGGATTAGTTCATTATAAATGCTGATTTTGTAAATAAATTAATAAAAAGTATAAAGACAGAACCTTTTTTTACTCTGCCTTTATTTAATTATATAATAAACTAAAATGAAATATTAACTATCGGGAGGAATTTGATAGGTTTTCCGCTTTTATTTATGTTTATAAAACCAATTTGAAGCCCACGAAGTGTCTCTGTAATATTCACTGCTCCTAATTGAATACCTATCATGTCATTTGTTGAATTATTAATACCTGCCTGGATACCGATAGTTCGGCTTCTGTTAATATTTACAAAACCTGTTTGCACTCCCCAAAAATCACCTTCCACAAAATTCACAAAACCATCCTGAAAACCTTTCACGTCCCCCTCTACCAGATTCACAATGCCCTCCTGCCATCCAATCATATCTCCACTAAGCTCGTGAACTACACCTCCCCAGTCTAATCCCACAACATCCTGGTTTGTGCCGTAAAACAGTGTAAGGCGGATTCCATGAATTGAGGTGTCGGAATCAAAGATTTGAACCGGGTCCAAGATGGAAATCTGGATTGGTTTAACATCTGATTGTGCAGAGGATGTCAATGGATAGCATATTATTATGAATATTATCAAAACAAGACAAAGTATGTTTTTCATTGTAAACCTAATTTTTATGTTTTTACCAAATATTTTAGATCATCTTTTAAAAAAACTAAAGAAATCGACACAGAGATTTGCCCGAAAATATTTCTTATGAATCTCCGTATTCTGACTCGATTTGTTGGATTTCTTCCAGTGAATCTTCCATGACTTTTTTAAGAAAAGCATTGTACTTAATGCCGTATTGATTACAAATTTCTGAATAAATTTCATATGCCTGCCCGTCAATGGCTGTTCCAAAACCCATTTCCATTGACACCGAATCAGCTAAACGAATGATATTATCAAGATCGCTATCATCTTTTACCGGAGGTGTATGATGTTTTGTTACAGCATTTATCACTTCTTCCGGGAAATTCCACATTTTAAGAACTTTTCCGCCAAGCTCCGCATGATCAATTGATAAAACACTTTTCTCGGCTTCTAAAAAAGTCATCTCTTTTTTTTCAACTAAATTTTGAATTTTTTGTATGGCTTCAGCAACAAATTCACCAAGAACAAGTTTGCCTACATCATGAATAAGTCCTGATATAAAAATATTTTCATTTTTAGACACTTTAAATATATTACGTGTATTTTCAGCAATGATTGACGTGGAAAGAGAATGTTTCCATAGTTCCCCTTTTTGAGTTTCATATCCCATTAACTTTATGTCAAAATATTGATTAAAACCTGTAAGTAAAAGTATTTGCTTAAGTCGTGAAAGTCCGATATAAACCAAAGCTTCATTAAGGTTGGTTACCGTTCTCCTTAATCCGAAATAGCTTGAATTGCAAAGACGTAATACGTTTGAGGCAATAGCTTGGTCAAACTTGACAATTTCAGCAATTTCATCTGTAGAAATCTCTGGATCTTTAAGACGTTTAAGAGCCTTTGATATGATTGCCGGAAATGGAGGTAAATATTCGATATTTGCAAGTATTTTATCTATTTCAACCATATCAATTTCCTTCTTGTAAATTAATTTGCTTGTAAATATTTTTTCTTAATACCAATATTACTGAAATTTATTTACATAATTGATTCAAAATAACGAGAAAAAGTAAAGATATAAAAAAGTTCTATATTATCTTTGATTCGATTTTAATTTCTTCATCTACCTGTAAATTTATATCAATAGGATTAATTCGTTTTTTTACCGGATTAAAAATCAAACGGATAATCGGGCGTTCGAGATCACTCTCATTAAGCGCACATACAATCCCTAAATGATTTTTGTGCTGGCCATTCAGAACTCTTACTATAGTTCCTATCGGATAAACAGGAGTAATTGAGAAGAAAATCCGTTGAATAGAACGATTCAGATGGGTTTCATTCATATCCTTCATTATTGTAATAACTTTTTCCGGGGGAAGAGCTTTACGATAGGGTCGATCTGAACTTAGTGCATCATATATATCTGCAACAGCTGCAATGCTTCCATAGAGATGAATCATTCTCGGCTCCATTGAAATGTTCATTCGATTATTCCCCTTAAATCCGCGTGGGTAACCGGAACCGTCCTGCTTTTCGTGATGCTGAAGAGCTATATGCGGTGCAAGAATCCCTATAGAAGGTACTCCCTTTGCAAGCTCATAACCAATTTCCGGATGTCTTTTTATTAAGTTGTACTCTTTCGGAGTAAGTTTGTCGGGTTTATTTACAATATCGGCAGGAATAAAAATTTTGCCCATATCATGAAGAAGGCATCCTATGCCAATTTCACGAAGCCTTTTGGTAGGTAAGCCGATTTTTCTTGCTATCATAATTGAAACGATAGCAACGTCTATTGAATGTTGAAATGTATAATTGTCGTAGGTTTTTATCGAGTTCAGCCCAATTGTTACATCTCCGCCCATGAGTTCTTCTACAATCTTTCCAACATTATCTTGAAGTTTCTGAAAGGCTGGATTTTTTCCAAAAGTACTCACAAACTGTTTGGAAGAGACCGCCCCAAGAGCAGCCTCCATAGAAGTATCCTTCATTTCTTTGTTGATTGAACCCTCAAGGTCTCCAAAAAGACCTTTCAAATCACGGATGGTTGATCCTCGAACCATGTCGGAAACATTATCCGGGATAACAATATCATCTGTATCTTCATCATGAATATATATTTGTGAAGCGCCACGCTTTTTTAAGCTTTCTATATAATAATCGTTTAATATAAGCCCTTTACCGGCTAAGAGCCTTCCATCTTCCTCATAAATAGCTTTACCGACTCTCATCCCTGCTTCTACTGTGTCAATTGACATATTAATCATTTATAACTCCTTTTTCTAAAAGCGTTTTTAACAATTAAGTAAACATAATAATATAAGAAGAATATATCGTCAACATGTTTTGTGTTTTTGCCAAAAGATAAATGTATATATAATGATGCTATATATTATGACAGAAGCCAGAATTCGGCTTCAATCTTCTTTAAATGTATTGTTATTAAATACTTTATATATACTGATTGAAATTGTATAATAGAAATATCACTGCCATAGGTATTAAGTACATAGAAATATTTATTATCACGACAATTCTATTAACTTCTCAACTTGATGAAGAGCATCCAGTTGCCCCATCAGGACAAGTTGATCGCCAACCTTGAGCTCAGTATTGATAGAAGGTCTAATCATCATAGGTTGGGTTTTGCGTCTGAGACCAACTATGATACTTTCAGAAATATCAATAATTCCAGTCTCACGAATTGTTTTTCCCTCTAAAAGCGAATTTTCCATAATTTCAATCTCAATGAGAGTCAGGCGTATTTCCTCTGCGCGGGACAGACCATCAAGGAAGTGAGTAATTGATGGGCGAAGCATTACCGATGCAATTCGGCTTCCACCAATCTTGAACGGTGAGATAACGTGGTCAGCGCCGGCTCGCTTGAGCTTGCGTTCAGATTCATATTCGGTGGAACGAGTTACAATTCTCAAATTCGAGTTTAAAACTCGGGCAGTAAGAATAGTATAAACATTATCCTGATCCTCTGTGAGCACGCTCACCAGTCCTCGTGCCTTCTTGATATTACAACGTTCCAGATCCTCTTCTCTGCTGGCATCCCCTGTTAACCAGAGTATGTCAGTAGCGCTTTCACGCTCAAAAACCTCGGGGTCTTTATCCAGAACCACAAAGGGAACCTTCGCATTCTGGAACTCAAAAGTTATTTGATTTCCCATTTTTCCATAGCCGCAAATAATAAAGTGATCTTTCAACCTTGATATTTTTTTTTCCATTTTCCTTCCTCTGAGGAGTTTATTGAGTCGTCCCTCAACCATAATTGTAACAAACTGTGAAAAAAAGTATGTAAGAAGTGAAATTGCCAATAATATAAGAAAGATTGTTATAATACGCCCGGGTTGTGATATTGTGTGAATCTCAGTAAATCCGACTGTTGATATAGTTATAACTGTCTGATACAGGGAATCAAAAAAATTCCAACCCTCCACAACCATATAGCCAATCACACCAAAAGATATTATTCCAAATCCTACAAAGGCAGTCAGGACAATGATCCGAATCTCATCGTTTTTAAAGATTTTCATAAAGCTGATCCTGTAGAATTTTAGTGTAATTATAATTCAATACTATCACCCTATACTGCTATTAACACAAATATATAGGGAATTATTGAGCATATGTCAATATATTCTATAACTGGAGTTTACCCACTTCTTTCAATATAACACACCATATACATCCAACCAAAATATTTATTTCTTTGTACATTTCATAAATCACAAAACAAGCCATACACAAGCTTATTTGTGTGGTATTTATGTTTTTGTGCTTTTTTAA